>CAZMPB010000046.1:0-19306 GCA_964567775.1 uncultured Bacteroidales bacterium | reverse complement strand
ATGTACAACACCATCTTGATTCCGGGTGCAAAGCCATCGGTTTTGTATCCCCATCGCATAATATCCCGCAGGTGATTTCGATGATCAAAGCCTTTGAGAATTATAAACCAAAGCCTGTGTTTGTGTACAACAGCAATGGTTACGACAAAGTTGAAACGCTGAAAGAGCTTGAAGGACTTATTGATATTTATTTGCCCGACATGAAATATCTCGACAATAATTTATCATTGGAATTGTCGGATGCTAACGACTACCCTGCCATTGCCCGCCAAGCGCTGAAAGAAATGTTCCGCCAGAAAGGCGCAGTGTTGCATTATCTGGATGAAGTTCACGCTGAATCGGGCATGATCATCCGTCATCTTGTATTGCCCGGCCATATTCAAAACAGCCTTGATGTGCTGCACTTTATTGCTGAGGAACTTTCGCCCAAAATTCATATTTCGCTCATGTCGCAGTATTACCCGATTTACAAAGCAACGAAATATAAAAACATTGATCAGCCTTTGAACAAAAGCGAATACGATATTGTCGTCAATGAAGCAGAAAAACTGGGGTTGACAAATGGCTGGATACAGGAACTGGACAGCAAAGATCATTACAGGCCGAATTTTGAGAGTGATCATCCTTTTGTGTAACATCAATCACAAGTTCAAAATCCGTCTTAAATCTTAAATCCTTGATCGGTGTTCGTAAATCATTTGACCTTTTTAAATACCGAATATTGATTAATGATTTTAGATTTTCGAAGTTCAAAATCCGTCTTAAATCTTAAATCCTTGATCGGTGTTCGTAAATCATTTGACCTTTTTAAATACCGAATATTGATTAATGATTTTAGATTTTCGAAGTTCAAAATCCGTCTTAAATCTTAAATCCTTGATCGGTGTTCGTAAATCATTTGACCTTTTTAAATACCGAATATTGATTAATGATTTTAGATTTTCGAAGTTCAAAATCCGTCTTAAATCATAAATCCTTGATCGGTGTTCGTAAATCATTTGGCCTTTTTAAATACCGAATATTGATTAATGATTTTAGATTTTCGAAGTTCAAAACCCGTCTTAAATCATAAATCCTTGATCGGTGCTCGTAAATAATTTGACCTTTTTAAATACCGAATATTGATTAATGATTTTAGATTTTCGAAGTTCAAAATCCATCTTAAATCATAAATCCTTGATCGATGATCGTAAATCATTTGACCTTTTTTAATATCGAATATTGATTAATAATTTTAGATTTTCGAAGTTCAAAATCTGTCAATACTCACTGTTCATTTTTCATTGCTCACTATTCACTGTATAAGTTATTAAACGCTTACTGTTAATAATTAAGGCTTGCAACAGGTTTTCCACGCTTCATTTAATAATAATTTCGCAAGAATTAGGTTATTATTATATAATTATTTTATTATCAACAGGATACAAATTAAATAGTATGTTGTTATGCTGAAAAAAATCATTCTTACCATCGGCTGTGTGAGTTTGCTCACGGGTGCACACCTGGTGTATGCCCAAAAGACAACCAACTACCGTTCTCCTTTAGTCCAGTACCGTGATGCTGTCGAACTGTTCAACAAAGAAAAATACGGTGCAGCCCAGGAAAAGTTCAAAAAGTTGCTCGACACCAAAGATTACCCGGTGGAAATGCATGCCAATGCCGAATATTACAAGGCCGTGTGTGCGCTTCAGCTTTACAATGCCGATGCCGAAAACCTGATGATGGCGTTTATCAAGGATTACCCGGAAAACCCGAAGGTAAACCACGGCTACTTTGAACTTGCCGATTATTATTTCAAAAAAAAGAACTATGGCAATGCCTTGATCGCTTTTGAAAAGACAGATTTATCGCAGTTGAATGAGGAAGAACTATCTGACTATCATTTCAAGACCGGTTACAGTTACTTTGTAGAGCAGGATTACGCCAAGGCAAAAAAATCCTTTTATGAGATCATCAACAAAGAATCAAAATACTCGGCACCTGCCAACTATTACTATGCCCACATTGCCTATACTGAAAAAAATTATGAGACGGCACTGAAAGCATTCGGCAAGCTGCTTAATGATGAAAACTACAGCAAAATTGCGCCTTTTTACATGATGCAGATCTATTATTACCAGCAGAAGTACGATGAGATTACGGCCCTTGCCCCTGCTCTCCTCGATTCGGCAGGCAACAGCAAAAGAACTCCCGAGATCGCGCGCATCGCGGCTGAAGCATATTATCATACCGAACGCTACGCTGAGGCTATCCCTTATCTGGAGATCTATCTTCAGAAAAACACCGCCCCCCTATCACGCAAGGACTATTACATGATCGCTTACACATATTATAAAGCAAATGATCATAATAAAGCCATTGATAATTTCAAAAAAATCAGTACCGCTGAAAATGATTCTTTATCACAACTGGCATATTATCATCTGGCCCAGTGCTACCTGGCCACCGATCAGAAACAGTTTGCCATGAACATGTTCGCTTCCGCATATAAAATGGATATTGATAAGGATATCCAGGAAAACGCCATGTTCAGCTATGCCAAACTGACTTACGAAACGGCTTCCAATGCAAATAACGAAGCCGTGAAAGCCTTTAACGAGTATATTCAGAAATACCCGGAATCGGATAAACTTGATGAAGCATACGAGTACCTGTCGAACATTTACCTTACAACAAAGAATTACAAAGATGCTTTATCATCGCTGGAAAAGATAAAAAAACGCAACACCAATCTCAACAAAGCCTATCAGAAGATCGCCTACCTGCGGGGCATGGAACTGTTCAATAACGGCGAAATGACCGAAGCCATTGACCTGTATTCCAAATCAAATAAATATCCTCTGAATTCAGATTTTGAGATCCAATCGTATTACTGGACAGCAGAAGCTTATTACCGGCTCGAAAAGTACGATTCCGCTATTGTTAACTATCAATTGCTTCAGGCTACCAACGGGGCTTTCGGCAGCGAATCTTATCATAATTCTTATTACGGGCTTGGTTATTCTTATTTTAAAAAAGCCAGCTACTCTTCGGCCCTCTCAAATTTTAAAAAATTCATTACCGAAGCAAAAAACGCGGAGCCGAAGATCATCAATGATGCCTACAACCGCACCGGCGACTGTTATTTCATGAACAAAGATTTCGCCAGCGCTATTGAAAATTATGATAAAAGCATACAGATGAAACTTATCGATGCCGACTATGCCCTTTATCAGAAAGCTTTGGCGCAGGGTGCCTCTTCAAAGCTAGAGACAAAGGCATCTTCGATGATATACCTCATAGAAAACTATCCAAAGTCCAATTACCGGGTTTCAGCAGTCTATGAACTCGCAAATACCTACCAAAACCTTAACAACAACGTTAAAGCCATTGATTATTATGATATGCTCGTCCGCGAATACCCCAACTCTGGCTACGTGAGCCAGTCGCTGCTGAAAAAAGGGATGATCTATTTCAATGAAGAGAAAGACGAACAGGCTTTGCAGGTATTGAAAAAAGTGGTGAGTGATTTTCCTGGTACGCCCGAGTCAAAAGAAGCGCTGGTGAGCATACGCAACGTATATGTAGATATGGACCGTGTGGAAGATTTCTTCGTTTATGTAAAAGACCTTCCTTTTGCCAGCGTCTCTAATGCCGAACAAGATTCCATCACCTATATAGCCATCGAAAACCGTTATATGCGCAACGATTGTGAAAATGCAATTAAAGGCTTTAAAGAATATCTTGATAAATTCCCCAACGGCGCTTACCAGATCGATGCACATTTCTACCTTGGCGAATGTCAGTACCGTGCAAATATTACTGACGAAGCATTACAGAACTATGGTTTCGTGATCAGCAAGCCCAGGACCAAATTCACTGAAAAGTCTTTGTTGAATTCCAGTGAAATAAATTTTAACAAAAAGAACTATGAAGCTGCATTAAGCAACTATACCGACCTTGAGAAATATGCCGAGTACAAAGAAAACATTCTTATCGCCCAGACAGGACTGATGCGCTGTAATTACCTGCTCGCATTGTACAACATGGCTATCAGCTCTTCACAGAAGCTCTTGCTTGCAGACAAGTTACCTGAAGAATTGCTTGTCGAAGCACATCAGACGATCGCAAAATCTGCACTGGAACTAAAAGACACCGCCCTTGCATTAACTGAATTTGAAGTCGTCACCAAACTTTCGAAAAGCGAGTCTTGTGCAGAAGCCAAATATAACATTGCCAACATTTATTTTCTGCAAAATAATACCGCAGAATCCGAAAAAGTGGCTTTTGACCTGATCAACCAGGTACCCTCCTATGACTATTGGGTGGCCAAAGCATTTATCCTGCTTGCTGATACTTATGTAAAGACCGGCAACCGCCATCAGGCAAAATATACGCTGAAAAGCATCATCGAAAATTACGAAGGCGCCGACCTTGTTAAAATCGCCCAGGATAAACTCAACACCATTCTTGAAGCCGAAAAACTTGAAGAACAAAAGAAAGCGGAAGAACTGCTGAAAATTCAGAATGAACCCGGCCCTGTATTAAACGAGATCAAATAACAAATTAATTTCATGAATAACAATCTTCATATCAAATTTCAGGTCATGAAAACATTGAACCATAGTATCGCGTCCGTCTTATTAGTCATCGTATGCACTACCCTGCAGGCACAAAAACCTTACGACGAAAAAGTAACGGTAGTCGCCCCGTACCAGCCTACTATTTCCGATGCCAACAAGATCAATACACAACCGGCATATACCGATACCACCTATTTCAAGCCCAGGATGACTTATCAGGCGCTCACCCGTAAATACAAAACTTCCTATGAGGCTGATCCCATTAAACCCGCGCGTGTCGGTGAGATCAAACTGTCGAAACTTTACAAATTCCTTGTCAAAGCCGGATTCGGAAATTACACATCCCCTTATGGTGAATTTTTTGTGAACAACACTTATTCCCGCTCTTATTCGGTTGGCGGCCACCTGAAACACCATTCCTATCTGGGAAAATTTAAAGACTGGGCCTATCCCGGAAACAGCGAAAATAGGGCTGACTTTTACGGAAAGAAATTCTTTAAAAAGAATGAGATTGGCGGTGGGCTCGGTTATAAGCGTAACGTCTATCATTATTACGGATTCAGGCCGGGTGATTATCCGGATCTGATATCGGTACTTCCTCTCGACAGAGACCTCTACAAACAACGCTTTAACCTGATTAATGCGGACGTATATTTCAAGAGAATCCACCATCCGGATTCACTGAAATTGAATTACGCTACCAGTTTTAAATATTATTACCTGAATGATTTTTATAAAACTTCGGAAAATGCATTGGATTTCACCGGGGATATCAACAAAGACTTACATCTTTTTAAAATTACAAGCTCGCAGATCATAGGATTGACGGCACAGGTCAAGTATTGTTTTGACCAGGATTCCGTGATTCAGCACAATGCGGGCATCGTTTCATTAAAGCCTTACATCAAAACCACTTTTAAAGGCTTTAATTTCAACCTGGGTGTTGATATCTCCGTTTCAGCCGATAACAATGCTAAAATGTATTTTTACCCCATCGCAGATGTCCAGTTCAATATTGTAAAGAACATACTGATCGTTTTTGCAGGTATCAAAGGGAATCTTGAACAAAACACTTTTTACAGCACGATAAACGAGAACCCTTATATTAACTCGTACATCCCTATGTCCTATACCAGCAGATCTTTTGATGTTTTCGGAGGCATCAAGAGCGACATCAGCAAAACCTTGAATTTTTCGGCAGCAGTTTCCTATGCCCGTCTAAAAAACCTCCCGCTTTATGTTACAGATACAACGCTTATCTTCCGGAATAAATTCAACGTGATCCACGACAGCGCCTATCTGCTGAATGTAAGAGGCGAACTTGCGTATCAAAAAGATGAAAAATTCAAATTGCTGGTCGGCGGAAACTTTTATAATTTCAAGATGGATAACGAGTTGAACGCCTGGCACAAGCCCATATTTGACGCCTACGTCGATTTCTGGTATAACATTCACGACAAATTTATCATCACTGCCGGAGTTACAGGCCGTTCTCTCATTTATACAAAAACATATAAAAGAACTGACACGGGCATTGTGGCTGCAAAAAAGAGTTTCAAGGGCTATGCAGATGTCAGCCTTGGTTTTGAATACCGTTATTCCAAGATCTTATCCGCTTTCATTAACATTAACAACCTGGCTAATATCAAGTACTATACGTGGAATAACTATCGTGCGTATGGGTTTAACATGATGGCCGGTGTGACCTATGCCTTTTAAAGGTATTTATGTTCGTCATGAATATATAGTTTGAGTTTGTAATGACCGCAATGATTATGGCAGTCATTTATCGGCCTGTTTAAGATTTCAAAATTATTATGTATGTTTGTCCTGATCAAATAAACCACAATAATGAAAAAGATAGCTGCTTTTTTATTGCTTAGCCTGGTAATCGGGAATGCCTTTGCACAGTGGTCGTCAGACACTCTTCGACGTTCGGCCGGATTCTACGTTTCTCCGGCAGTAACAGGTTTGACAGACAAAAATGAAATTATCAAATCCACCCCGGCATTCGGATTGAACATCGGCTATCGTTTTATAAATAAACTTAAGTATGGCTTTTTTCTTGAAGGAGGCGCAGGCATTTCGTGGTTAGGTGGTAATTACCCCTCAAAAGATGTTACCGTTAATGCCTGGGGAAGAGACTGGACCTATAGTGAAGAGGCGAAAGCAACCCAGCTTTATATCAGCGCTCCTTTTCTGGCAGGTTATAAAACTCAAAAAGGCAAAGTTCGTTTTCAGACCAGTTTGGGGATTTCTTTTAATATCAAGTATAGTGACTTCAAAAAAGTAACTATAACAGGCGAAGATCCTTATGGTATCCCGGGCACAAAGACCACTGGCGAAGAAGTAACCTTTGGAACCAGTTTCAGCGGTATATTCAAGGCAGGTATCAGCGTACCGCTCAAGGACCGTATGAGCATTGATATCTTGCCTTCACTGCGCTACAACTTTGTATCCAGCATGCCCGAAGATTTCGATGTCAGAGAATGTGTTACCACCGATTTTCAGAACTGGTCGGCAGGCATTGATATTGGCCTTGTATGGGCACTCGATAATAAACCGCCCCAGACATTGGAAGAAACCTCAAAACGTCAAGAAAAAGAAAGAGATGCTGATTATACCTACCAGTACAATCCTGATGAACCAGCCAAGCCTGCCAAAGAAATAAAGGTCAAAAAAGGCCCGTATAATTTTTTTTATTTCGAAGCGCTGGGAAGCGGCCTCACCTACTCGTTCAACTACGAGCGCACCTTGGTGAGAAAAAACAGTTTCAGCCTGCAGGCACGCGGCGGCTATGGTTTTATTGGCAATCTCTATAGCTTTCCGCTTGGTGTAAATGTTACTTTCGGCCATGCCTCCCAAAAATTCGAAGGAGGAATATATTCTGCCTTTGAAAGCGTATTGCTGGAGAAATTTAATGTCAATATAGTTCCTGAAATTGCATACCGTCTCGAAACCAAAGACCATTTCTTTCTGAGGCTGGCGCTGATGTCGCATTTTGTGACCAAAACCGGTGAAATATTGCCGGGTATCGGGGTTTCGGTGGGAGGATGTTTTTAATAATCAGCAAAGGACTTATCACTATTCATCATTCTAAAATTTATTGTCCGCCGTTTCTGACTTCGTGGTCGAAATTTATTTCCAACATTGATACGCATAAGTGATGCGTTTCATTGAAAAAACAACTATATTTGTTGAACAAAATTGGGAAAAAAATGAAGAAATCAATCATCCTTTTAGCCGGAATTTTTGTTTTTTGCAGCACCGTTGCTCAAAACAAAAACGATATGGCGAGATACACTTCGCAACAACCGCAATACGGCTTTATCGAGAACAAAGGGCAAATTCACGACCAGAACTATAAGGCTAACCCCGATGTCAAATACCTGCTATGCCTCGGAAACGGCATGAATGTTCAGCTTAAAGCAAATAGTTTCAGTTACGACACCTACAAAACTGAAATAAAAGAGAAAAAAGCTGATGCCAGGAACGATAATATGACACCGGAAATAGAGACCACCTGGTACTTTCACCGGGTTGATATAGAATTAATCGGGGCTAACGTAAACCCGCAAATCATAGCAGAAGAACCTTCGGCTGATTATCTGAACTACTATAACGCGGTAACTCCCGAAGGCGGGGCCACCCACATCCGCAACTACAAAAAAATTACCTACAAAGATATTTACCCGGGTATAGATATGATATTTGTTGCCCGGCCCGGCAAGGAAAGGCCTGTTGAATACACTTTTGTTGTCAACCCGGGCGCAGATGCCGGACAGATAAAAATGAATTATAAAGGTGCAAACCAAACCCGTCTATCCGAAAACAAAATAAAGGTGGATGTTGCACACGGCAGCTTTACTGAAACCATACCTGCGAGCTGGATTCAGGAAACAAGTCATAAGGTTGACATCACATACTCCATTTTTGATAAAGACACCTATGGTTTTACTATTCCGTCATACAACAAAAGCCAGACATTATTCATTGATCCCAACCCCGATCTGGAGTGGGGCACCTATTATGGAGGAAGCTCCGATGATATAGGATATGGGATAAGTTGTGACGTAAGCGGAAATATAATAGTAACAGGAGCTACTACATCCACTACAGCAATTGCAACAGCCGGAGCCTATCAGACCACCTGTACAGGAATTGATGCCTTTGTTGTCAAATTCAACAGCAGTGGTGTTCGCCAATGGGGTACTTATTATGGAGGCAGTGGTAATGATGAAGGGTATGGAATAACTTGTGACGAAAACAGAAATATCTTTGTTACCGGCGTAACATACTCAAATGATGGAATTGCCACAGCAGCAGCCCATCAGACCTCATACGGAGGACAGGGCAATTTTTTCGGAGATGCCTTTGTTATCAAATTAAACCATAGTGGTATTCGTCAATGGGGCACCTATTACGGTGGCAGCGATGATGATGTTGGTTATGGAATTGCTTGTGACAATAAGGAAAGCAATATATTTATTACAGGAAATACAAAGTCAACCACAGGAATTGCAACACCCGCAGCACACCAGACTGTCTTAGGCGGAGGTTCTTGCTGGGGAGATGCATTTATCGTCAAATTCAACACCAATGGCGTCCGCCAATGGGGCACTTATTATGGCGGAAACGATTCAGATGAAGGACGGGGTATTGCCTCTGATGAAAACGGTAATATTTTCGTTACAGGTTCAACGGATTCATTTAATGGAATATCTACATCCGGCGCACATCAGACCTCGCATGGTGGTGTTGTGGATGCTTTTGTGGCGATGTTTACAACAGGTGGAGTACGACAGTGGGGATCTTATTACGGAGGGAGCTCAGGTGATTATGGCTGGGGAATTGCCTTTGATGTCAGTGGAACTATTTTTATAACAGGATTTACAGCATCAACCACTGCCATTGCAACATCCGGGGCATATCAGGTAACTTACGGCGGCGGAGAATATGATGTTTTTATTGCCAAATTCAACACCAGCGGTGCTCAGCAATGGGGCACTTATTATGGAGAAACTGGTATCGACAGGGGAAATGGAATAGCTTATGATGGATTCGGGAATGTATATGTAACCGGAATGACCAAATCAACGGCCGGCATTGCTACGGCAGGAGCGTATCAGACTATTTATGGAGGAGCAGGGATAAATTTCGGAGATGCCTTTGTTGCCAAATTCAACAGCAGTGGTGCTCGCCAATGGGGGACTTATTATGGCGGAAGTGAAGCGGATTACGGGCATGGAGTTGCCTGTGATGGCCTCGGGTATGTATTTGTTACCGGTCTGACGACTTCTACAGCAGGGATTACAACAGGCGGGGCACTACAAACTAACTATGGCGGCGGCCTCTATGATGGTTATATTGCGAAATTTTCATCCACCGGATCCGGTATTTCTGATAACCGTTTTCCTGATCAGACACTGAACATTTACCCCAATCCTGTTTATGATGAATTAATCATTGAAGCCAAAGGAAACAAAGAAACTATCAGTTTTGAAATATACAATGCTGCCGGACAGTTTGCTTTTAAAGGAAAAATGCTTGAAAAAACGACGGTATCAACAGCGGGTTTTGCTGACGGAGTATATTTAATAAAGCTCGAAAATGGCAATTCTTTTGAGTTCAGGAAAGTTATCAAGGAGTAGAATAATTCCGTTTATGGTTTTTATAGCTTAAGCATAGCTTTTAGATTCAGGCCCAGTATTTTTTCTTTTTCCGAATCGGGGATGGTAAGTTTTTCTATACGGTCAAGGTTTTTCTCTAGGTTTTTGTTACCACCCAACGGAGTGTCGGAGCCCAACATGAGCCTTCCTGCACCGTATTTTTCCAAAGCTATACCCAGCAATTTTTTTGGAACCAGAAACGAAGGCGAAATGTCAAACCAGAAATTGTCAAGCCCAAGGGCATATTCTTCAAAAATCCGATACCCTATCATGTGGCCTATGATGAATTGAGTATGCTGATGTTCAGTCATCAGATCTATCATTTTAAAAATATTTTTTCGTTTGTGCAGGTGAACAAACAAAGGCATATCATGATATTCACAGAACTCCGCAATCTGATGCATACTTTCCTGGTCTGTTTCAAAATCAGCAACCATCTGATGGAGCTTTACCCCTGAGTAGTTCCATGAAATCAAATGGTCTTCAAGTTTCTGAATAATATCAGGGTCATTCGGGTTTGCCCAGTAATACTGTATGATTCTTTCGGGACACTGTAGTTTCAGCGTGAAAAGATATTCATTAGGCACGTCATAGATCATATCAATAAGGTGAGCGATAAAATCGTTAACTTTTTGGCCGAAATTTCTAATAGTGGTTCCCTCAAAAACATTCTCAATATTGTCTTTTGAATACGTAATATCATGTGCTACACCCATGGGTGCAAGCACCACTTTGTCAACACCCAAACGGTCGAGTTCCGCAACAAGGGAATCTTTTTCATAAAAAAATCCTGCCGCATGTGCATGTCCATCTATGATCATATGATTTTTTCAGTAAATATAATCAATAATTAATTAATGCAAATAAAATTCATATGAGATCTTGCCCGGAGCATTGGGCAAGTCATCGGAGAAAATAAATCACAAAACTACTTTATTTCCATCAACTCCACATCATAGATCAGCGTGGCACGCTTGGGGATTTTATTTTCGTCGCCCATGAAACCAAAGGCAAGGTGTGAAGGAATAATAAGCTTGGCTTTATCGCCGACATGCATCAGTTTAATACCCTCTTCGAGTCCGCTTTCTACTTCAGCCTTGCCCAGTTCAAAAAGTTTCATTCCATCATTTTTCGAATTGTAACATTCCACGCCATTGATAAGGTTGACGATGAAACTGATGATCACTTTATCTTTATCTTTCGGCTGTGCCCCTGCCCCTATTTTATAGATCTGGTACCTCAGGCCTGTTCCAGATTTCTGCATGGCCCATTCGTGCCTCCGGATATAATCTTCAATGTCGCGGTCTTCTTTTTCTGTAAGCTTTTTATTTACCTTAACAAGTCCTGTTTTCAACGAATCTTCATTCACTACAGGCTTTTGCTGCTCACCATTCCCGCATGATACAGCGGCTAAAGAAAGCCATAAGATCACTATTACCTTTGAAACAAGGTGGTAACTATATTTTTGCAAGTTCTTTTTCATACAAGGGCAATAATGAAATAAACTCATCGACACTTTCTTTCAGGGGTTTCAAGATATCTGCCCCCGAGGCATTTTTATGCCCGGCACCGGCAAAGTGTTTCCGGGCAAACTGATCCACATCAATGGCACCAGCAGCACGCAGGGAAAGTTTTACAGAGTCGTTTTTCTCAGTGAACAGCGCAGCCAGTTTAATATTTTTCATAGTTAGTCCATAATTGACTATCCCCTCACTATCACCGATTTTAAAATGAAAACGTTTCATTTCCTCTTTAGTAATAACAATATAAGCCGTCGAATATTTTTCAATGATGGTTAGTTTTTCGCTTAGGCAATATCCCAGAAGCCGTAAACGGCTTTCCGAAAAATTGCAGAACACCAGCCGTTGTAGTTCAGCGGCATCAATACCTTTTTCAAAAAGTTTCGACGTGATGCTGTAGGTCTGGGGGAAATTGCAACTATGGCTGAAAGAACCCGTGTCGGTAATAATGCCAACATAAATGGCCACAGCCATATTATAATCGATCAGCGATTCATCGCCCATGGATTCGATAAACTCATAGACCAGTTCTGCCGTTGACGAGGTTTCTGTCCTTGAATATGCAATGTCAAAAAAGTCGGAAGGCTGAAGATGATGATCAATCAATACTTTTACAGCTTTTGATTTGTGAAGGTCATCCGCCAGTGCGCCAACCCTTTCCGCAACATTGAAGTCGAGACAAATGATCATATTTGCATTTGCGATGTGATCGGCACATGCCTGTTTTTCTTTGGTTCCAATTTTTATTGTGTCGGCACCAGGCATCCATTTGTAAAAATCAGGGAAATTGTTGGGAACAATAGCTGTGACATTATGTTTGTTTTTCAGGTAATACCACATAGCCAGAACAGAACCTACCGCATCGCCATCGGGGTTATGATGTGTGAGCACTACAATATTTTCCGCAGTCTTTAAATGGCGCTGCACCTCCTTTATAAACGAAGTATCCAAAGTATTTTTTTTTTACAAAATTATTAATTTTTAACCTGAACAGCTAATTTTATTATTTTTGAATAACGAAAAAAAACAAGCTATGCCCGGAAATATTACATTAACGATCATAAAGCCGGTTGCTTACAGCAAAAACAATGCTGCGCACATATTACACCGTATCACCGATGCAGGGTTTTGGATAGTTGCTGCAAAAACGAAGCAACTGACTTTAGACGAGGCACAAAAATTTTATGGGGTTCACAAAGAACGTGATTTTTATCAAAGCCTTGTAGAATTTATGTCTTCGGGGCCTGTGATGGTTGCCATGCTGCAAAAAGATAATGCTGTGGAAGATTTTCGCAAACTGATTGGTAAAACCAATCCGGCAGAAGCTGCTGAAGGCACTATAAGACATGACTTTGGGACCAGTTTGCAGAAAAATGCCGTGCATGGATCCGACAGCGATGAAAATGCACAAAAAGAATGTAATTTCTTTTTCGCGGAAAGCGAAAGGTTTTATTGTTCAGGGTGATATTCTCTGAAAGAACGGTTTTTATAAAATATTACAATTTTCTCTATCTCAAGAGAGGTATCAGTTTTTTTTGCTGTTGGTATTTCAGGCTTTTCCGGCACATTTTCCCCTTGTTCAATTTTTACCAGTGGAATTTCCCTTTCTCCGGGTTTGGGTTTTTCGTGCTCAACTTCCTTAATTTCAGGAATTTTAATATCAGGTTGAACAATTTCAGGGGCTTTTTCTGATGTTTGTTCGGGTTGCGGTACAGTTTTTTGCTCATTTATTGCCTGCATTTCGGGTTGAGCATCAATAACAGGAGGGAGTATTTCCACCGGACGATTTTCTGTTGGCTGCTCAAAGAGGTCGATCTGTATAGTTTTCAACATTGGACCTACACCTTGTATTAACCATTCGGAATTTATATCCTGATATTTGTTAAGAATTTTTGTGATCAGATCCAGACTTGGCAAATTCCTTCCCGACATGATATGCGACATGCTCGATCTTTGAATTCCGATCTCATCGGCAAATTTTGAGGGTGTGAGATTTTTTACCTTCAACACCAATAATATTCTATCTACCATATTACAAATCTAAATTTTGACGCGACAAAGATAATACATTTGTAATTTACATGTGTAATTATTAATAGTTTAATTTTGTAAAATTCATTTTAAGCATTTTTACTTTAACCTACAAGTAAATTAGTATATTTTATAGTGTTAAAATACAATTTTTTATAATCATTTTCTATCAACAATTAATATTTTATCATTTAAGTGTATATTATTGAATTAAAACTTGATATAAAAATATTAAAACACTGGTTAATAATATTATAAATAATTTTTTGTGTTGTTTTTATTAGGTATACAGTAATTTACAATTATTATACATTACAAAACACATTTGTATATTTCGTTAGATGTTTACAATTGTATTTACAAATGTATATTGCATTACTATACAGTAAATTAAATTTTTGATTTACTTTTGTAATTTACATTTATAAATAGACGATTTTTTATTAACAAAAGTATTATTTACAGAAATAAGCACCATTTTTGCCTGTATTTAAAATTCAACTTGACGTAGCTGTTAAAATAATATAAACTTAGGATTTATCATCCATATAGTTTTGCCTCTAAAAGTATTTATCCCCTATTTTTGAAAAAATGTTAAGGTCTAGTAAAATATCCGATTGTGGTATTTACTATCCTTTTTGTTAATATCTGATTTAAAAATTTAAACTGCTGAAAGAATATTTATTTGCACAAATTGATCAAAATGTATCAATAATAGAAGAGCATATAAAAAGTGGGTACAATAATACATTGAAAGTTCGGGACTCATAAAGACAGGTAAAGTATTGAAATATATTAATTTAGGGCTATTGAACTATAAAAAAATGCTATTTTTAGCCTAAATGTGGGCAATAATTCCATTACATCTGAATCAATATCTGGAAAATTGCAGCTAAATAGAGATAATGTAATTAGGTGCGAGGAAATCGGAATAAAACAAAATCTCTCTCTTTTCGCCTTTGCATGAAAACATCGCGCACAGAGCAGAGGAGTCGCATAGAAATAAGAAAAAAACTTCGCGTCTTTGAGTCTTTGCGAGACAAAAACACCTCTCTGCGTCTTTGTACCGAAGGTCCTTCTACGATAGGGGAATAAATATTTCACAATGAGGAGCGCAGTCTCAAAGAAAAACATATATTACGGTGCGTTGCACCTTATATTCCAGGATGGTTGATAATTATTACAAAGATTGCGGGGCGCTGCCCCTGCCACCATAGCATATCTTAGGTGCAGAGCACCGGAATATTTGTAAAGGCACTGAATAACCCTTGCAATATAGGTACAGCCTGCCTGTTCGGCAGACAGGCGTACCCTAATATTAAATACGAAGTATATCTATATATTGAGCCAATAGAAATCAAAGCCGAACAAATTTAATAAGCTTCAAATAAGTCCCTTTAATAGAAAAAAACTTTTTCAAAGATTTTCACAGGTACGAAAAATGAAACCAGACTTTTGTCTTTGCGAGAAATAGACCATTCTCTGCGTCTTTGCGCCTTTGCCCCGAAGAGGTTCCACGAAGCGAGAAACATATTCCTCTTTGCGTCTTTGCGACTTTGCGAGAAATAAATCTCTATCTGCGTCTTTGCGTCTTTGCGAGAAAAAAATATATATCTGCATCTCTGCGCCTTTGCGAGAAATAATTCTTCCCCAGCGCCTTTTCGAGAAAGATTACCCTTTTTTTGCCTTCTCGATGGCTTGATAGATAGCCTTCTGTATCTCCGTCCGTATGCCCGAAGTTACCAGTTTATTGTTGGCAGAATAAGGATAGGTGCGGTTCGACAAAAACACGTATACCAGCTTGTATTTCGGATCTACCCACACATAAGTTCCTGTAAAACCTGAGTGTCCGTAGCTTTCAGGAGAGGCTTCCTTACAGGTTGGTCCTCCTTTGCTTTTATCACGGACAGGTTTATCAAATCCTAACCCCCGGCGGTTGTCATCGAACTGGTAAGAAGTAAATTTCTGAATGGTCTCGGGCATAAAAAAGCGATGATCTCCGTATTCGCCCTCGTTGAGCAGCATCTGCATCAGTATGGCAATATCGTTGGCATTGGAAAAAATCCCTGCATGCCCTCCTACGCCGCCCAGCATCGCAGCTCCCGGATCGTTTACATCCCCCCGGAGAGTCTGTTTACGGAATAAGGTATCAACTTCTGAAGGGACAATCCGTGACGAATCAATATAATGAAGCGGCTGATAGCACATGGTGCTTAGTCCTAAAGGCCGGTAAAAATTCTTATAAACATATTGATCCAGTTTTTCGTTGGTAATTTTTTCAATTATATCTTTTAGCAGGTAAAAGCCCAGATCGCTGTACAGGTAGTTATTTTGTGCTCTGAGTTCAGAGTTAATAATTGCTCTGTAGATAGTATCAAAATAATACTTATGAATGTACATACTGTCGGCCACCCTGTACGGATAATCTTTTGATGGCACGGGCTTGTACACGCAGGAGTCCAGCGTATCGCCAATCAAAGTTTTTTCATAAAAAGGTATCCATGATTTGAATCGTGCCTCATGAGTCATCAGTTTGCTGATGAGAATGTCTGCTTTGTTGGAGCTGTCAATGCCTTTAAGATAATCTGACAAGGTGGAATCGAGGGATATTTTCCCCTGTTCATAGAGTTTCATGATGCTGATGGTGGTGGCCAGAACCTTTGTCAGCGAAGCCACATCGTAAAGATCGCTGTTTTTTACAGCCACCAGGGCGGTATCAGCAGCCGTTCCACCGGGATACCTATGATACCCGAAAGATTTGTTGTACAACACCTGCCCGTCTTTGGCTATCAGCACCTGGCAACCGGGATACACTTTATCTTTAATTCCCAGTTTGGCCAGTGAATCTACTTTGTAAAAACTATTGGCATTAAATCCTGCCATTTCAGGCATCATGTAAGTCAGGCGGCTTTTAGTTGTTATATATCCGGTTTTTACAGGAAAATTTGAGGAAGCCGTCACCGGGAGCCTGCCATTAACAGGGATCCCGCCAAAGATAGCTTCCGCAGAGAGGTTTTGAGTGGTTCTGTTGGTCTGATACGAAACCATGATGGCGCTGATGTCCGAAGTATCGGGCATTTTCACTAAAGCATAAGGGTTCAGCAGCAAATTGAGGATTACCCTCTTGCTTTTCTTGATCTCCCCGATAAACTGAATAATGGCAGGTGTTAATCCATAATTGTTGACAGCAGAATTGTTGGTAGAGTTTACCGTGATAAGTAATAGATTACTTTCAAACAATTGTTCTTTCAGTGCAGGGATAGCCGCAGTATCAAAAGTTTTACCGAAACTAAAATGTTTTACAGGGGCATAATTATCAACAGCCGAAGCAAAATCATTCAAAGAATCTGCATTGAATGATATTTCTGCTATCTTTTGATTTTCAAAGTTTTTGAGCGGTAAGATGTTAAAGGTATTTTTTATTATCGTAACAGCAGCCTGATACAGTTTGGCATTAAGAACTTTCGATTGCGTTTTATTCAGGTCAAAATACAGATTTTTGATCTTGACAGGCTTTAATTTTGCCAGGCCTGCTTTGTATTTATAGGTAAGAACTTTTTTACATTTATAGTCTATGAGTTTCTGAGATATCAGCCCGCTGTCAACCGCAGTTTTGATATATTCAATCGCCAATGGAACATCTTCTGACATAAGAAGTATGTCATTCCCGGCAAGCAGCGCTTTCAATTCTATTTCGCCGGGTTTAAAATGTGCACTGGCGCCTTTCATTCCCAGGGCATCGGTTATGATCAGCCCTTTGAATTTTAATTGTGTCTGCAAGATGTCATGAATTATTTTTGGCGATAAAGATGATGCCAAATTGGAAGTAGTATCGAGTGCCGGCACAAACAGGTGGCCCGCCATTACTGCTGAAAGTCCATTTTGTATCAGTTTTCTGAAAGGATAGAGATCAACGCTGTCGATTATTTCCTTAGTGTGGTGTATCGCAGGCAGTTCGGCATGTGAATCTTTATCGGTATCGCCATGTCCGGGAAAATGTTTTGCAGTAGCCAGGACTCCTTTGCTCTGCATGCCTTTCGTGTATTCCAGCGCTTTGTTAGCAACATTCTTTTTGTCTTCACCAAAAGAACGGTAATTTATCACCGGGTTGCGGGGATTTGAGTTGATATCAACAACGGGGGCAAAGTTTATATTAACGCCAACCCTTTTGCATTGCGAGCCTATCTCCTCGCCCATGGTATAAATGAGCTTATTGTCACGGATGGCGCCCAGGGTCATTTGTTTCGGGAAAGAGACGGTGCTGTCTTTGAGCCTCATGCCCAGCCCCCACTCCCCGTCTATCGCGATAAACAATGGCGTTTGGGCAATAGATTGCCAATAGTTGGTATAACGTGCCTGAGTAACAGGCCCTCCCTGAAAAAAGCAAATACCGCCTATGTTATAGGTTTTAATAAGTTGGGTAACAAGTTCATTGGCTTTCAGGCTTTGGTTTGAATAAGCCGACACCATAAACAGTTGTGCTATGCGCTGTTCGGGCGTGAGTTTTTGAAAAACAGAATCTACCCATTTAATTCCTGCAGGAGAAAGATCCGGGTTGTTGTCCGGCGGATAAACTTTTGCAAAAAGCAATCCTGCCAACAAAAACAAGACAACAAACAGAATTTTTACCTTAGACATGGGCTTGATATAATTTTGTAAAAATACCAAATGCTTCCGTAAGAAAAAAACCGGAATTAAAATTTTATCAACTATTGAATCTTATAACCCGATCAGCAAAAAAAAGCCGCAGTTGCCCGCAGCTTTTTTCACAACAGATATTTTGAACACCTACCTGGCAACAAGGAATCGCCCTTCGGAGCGTCCCTGAGCTGTAGAAATGCGAATAAAATAAATGCCCTGTTGAAAATCGCTTATGTTAACATCCAACCGTGTAACTTTTGTAGAATTTTTAAAAGCGATCTGTCCCAGGCTGTTATAAATTTCAATTCCGGTAATAGCCATAGGCGAAGTAATATGTACAAAATCCTTTGCGGGATTTGGCCATATCTCTACAGCAGGACCATCGGAATATTTAGCAATTCCTGCAGTATTCAGCACTACAATGACTTCTGTATATACGGAATTGCATGTATCGATACCGGCTATGAGTTCAACAGGGTATACGCCGGTAGTCGTAAATGTATGGCTGGGATTCTGGACATTAGAGCTACCTCCGTCACCGAAATCCCATGTCCATGATGTCGGGTTGCCCGAGCTGAGATCCGTGAAATCACACACCCCGGAAACATTCAGATCAAGGGTATCAGCGCTTTTTGAAAAAAAGGCCGCAAGGCCGGCACAGGGATCTTCAATAAAAATATTTCCGGTATATTTCCAAATTCCTCCGGTGACGCTGTCTGTGTTAAAAGCGCCTGCCCATCCATGGCTGGCATCAATAAAATCAACAGTCAGAAACTGTGTGGTATCTGAAAGCGGAATTACATTCCAGGTCAGCCCTCCGTCGGTGCTGTATGATGTGCCCTGAAAACTATTTGTATAATCTGCTCCTGCAGAGATAAAGGTA
>CAZMPB010000045.1:0-19538 GCA_964567775.1 uncultured Bacteroidales bacterium | reverse complement strand
TGCGGCAACACCGATACAGTCCGCCTCCTGCTCGACTCCGGGGCGGAGGTGGGTGCGACTGACAGCGACGGCAGGACCGCGCTCATGATGGCGGCGATCTGCGGCAACACCGATACAGTCCGCCTCCTGCTCGACTCCGGGGCGGAGGTGGGTGTGGCAGACAGCAACGGCTGGACCGCGCTCATGGAGGCGGCGAATCGCGGCTACACCGAGATCGTACGTCTCCTGCTCGACTCCGGGGCGGAGGTGGGTGCGACAGACAGATACGGATGGACCGCGCTCATGTGGGCGGCGATCTACGGCTATACCGAGACCGTCCGTATCCTGCTCGCCGCCGGGGCGGATGTGGGGGCGACAACCAGCAACGGCTATACCGCGCTCATGCTGGCGGTTAGGGGCGGCCACGCCGAGATCGTACGTCTCCTGATCTCCTCCGGGGCGGAGGTGGGTGCGACAACCATATACGGACGGACCGCGCTCATGTTGGCGGCATCCAACGGCCACACTGAGATCGTGGAAATACTCAAACAAAACAGAGCAAAGGGCTAAACCATGACTCAATTCATTCTTCACCATTTCTTCATCATCATTACGATCGTCTGGATTATCGGTTTCGCGCTTGCGATCATGTTCTTCGCAGGAGCGAACAGAAAAATAACCAGCAAAAAGGAGGTCTTATGATTAAACGCTGGTCGGAAGTTATTGGTCTTAACGAGGCGACCAAAATAACAGAGGTTTTAGTCGATCGCCTTAAGTTGAAAGTTGGTCCGGTTGAGTTCAATCTATGTACCCCATCGAACGGACGGAATGAGTATCTGTCAACGTTGGTAAGGTTCACCGGCATGCACAACTACAAGGCGTGGTCGATTTTTTACGATGACTCGGAAAAATCTTCAGGAGTAATAACAATGCCGGACTCGGATATTGTAAAGGCACTTGAAAACAAGGAAATGTCTCAAATGAATAAATCAAAACGATCGGAACAGAGCTACAATGAAATCGTGGATCTCTTGACAATAGTCAACGATCCGTGCGACCAGTCTTCAATTTTGGTTGGACTTGAACAACAGGTCGAAAAGGGGAAATAGTATGAGCGATAAAAATCTTTCGATTGACATCAGAACGGCGGTCCGGCTAGTATACTCCGAGTCTACCGGGAACGCATGCCTCGACCAGTACGGTCACCGTACCGATAACTACGTGAAATGGTTGGAGGAACGCACGTTTTCTGAAATTAGACGTAACGCCGACAGGAAGGAATCCGCGTCAAACCAGCAAAAAATGTTCATCGGCCTGCAGCCTGGAAAGTTGTAAATCATGGAAATTCTTATTGATCACATCCATATTGTTTTTACCGTTGTTCTTGTCCTCGGAGTATTATTTTTACTGTCCATGTTTCCTCCGAGCATCAAACGGCAGGAAAAAACGATATGCCTATTTTGTAAAAAGAGCATATCGAATAAACGGTGGGAATCTCACAACTGTAAAGAAAAACAGATCGCAATTCACTTCTACCAAAAACATTTCTCTAGAAAAGGGGAGAAACAATGAAACACAAACGCTACTACGATGTGAAAAATATAACGCTCGACAACCTGTACCTGGACCACATTCCAAAAACCTTTGGTCGTGTTCGGCTAGGTAAAGTGCGCCATGGTGATATTATAGATATTAATCATACTTGCGTCACAAGAAGATATATGAGGGCTTATGGTATGGTCGGTATGTCTATATGTGATCTAAAAGCTGATGTCTACCGAAGGAGGAAGCCACTATGTCGATAATGAGCAAAGCTCCTAACGATAAGTACCGTGAAGAGTATGACCGTATATTCGCGAAAATGGAAAAGAAAGAACGGATTCTACTCACTGAAGAGATAGATCCGTGCGGATGTTGGAATTGTGCGGAGCCGGAGTGTGGCGGCTGCGCTGACGGTATTTGCGGATCTTACATTGATGAGGAGGATATAAAACAATGATTACTAATGTAATTTGCAGCTTCACAATCGGCGACCAGTATGATATACAGGATTGCATTAAACATTTTATGGGCATGGTCGCCGGTGCTTTTCATGTCACCGAACTAGAAGGAAGCGGCCATAACGAGGTATACTACGAGGCAAACAGGCGGTTTTCAGACTGGTCACATCCAGGTTGGACTCTCCCTGTTTTCGCCGAAGCAGAAAAAATATCCGACAATCCTGTGACAATCAAGTATTGTTTGCGCCCGTATTTTCACGACAGATCAAAAGATTTTATCCATACGGAGGTTTTCAATGCCAACAATACTTGACACAATCTTGGTTTTTCTCAGCTGTGCATCATTGTTAGCCATTATCATCGTTGTATACATTACACTATGTATTTGCATATGTAAATTTTTACGAGATCGTTTCCAATGATGTCAAAAATAACCGTAAATGTAGGATTTTCGGAATTGGAAGTTGAAGCTGTTGGGTTTGGATCTTCGGAAGGCTTGTGGTCGCTCACTCTTTATTGGCCTCACTCGGTTACACCAATACCAGATCATCTATACAACAGGAGAGATGCAGAGCGCGAATTCATCGCGTCGGTCGATTATGAGATGATGCGATTAGACAGGCGCGATAATGTTTAATAATGGAGGTACTATGATATCAAAAAAAACAACAGTTCTGCGGATCATGTTTTTTTCGTGCGAAAACTGCTTTACAACAGAACGTTGCAAAACTTGTTGGTCAGATTATACAGATACCGGTGTTAAATCAAAATTTCGGTCAAAGCATAAAAGTTACCTGAAGTGTAAGCCAGAAGTTGAAATTTTAAAAAGGGGTGATTGTATACGACGGAACCATTACGATTGTTCAGATTATGCAACTGTATATTTCCCAAAAAGAAGCTCAAAAGAAAGCACTGATTAAAATTTGCTTTTTTATGATGCGGTGTATTATGTTTAAGTTATGAAGACAGCGATCAATAATAAAAATTACAATCGAAACTAACTCCCTCCGGCGAATACCCGGCTTCTTTCGTCGCTGTCTGCATGCCGGGTGCCGTGAGGGCTTTTTATTGTCATTATGACAGACTATTTTTCACACGATTACAATGCTAGAAGAGATCCAAAACTTGTTGCTGTTAGGATGAGGCTTGGTTATGAAGGGATCGGAATTTATTGGAGCCTGATTGAGTATTTATACGAGCAGGGTGGATATCTTTTGATATCACAATGCGATTGCATTGCGGATGAACTACGAACGCATAGCGAAAAAATTAACACGCTTATCTTCGACTTTGAATTGTTCGAAAATGATGGCGTCAAATTCTGGTCTCCGACTGCAATAAACAGGCTCAAAATAAGAGCAGAAAAAAGTGAAAAAGCCTCTAATTCTGCGAAAAAACGGTGGAATTATGCGAACGCAATGCGAACGCAATGCGATGGCAATGCTATAAAGGAAAGTAAAGGAAAGGAAATAAAAGTAAATAAAAGAAAAAAAATTAAATTAAATACATCCGTTGCGATCAGTTGGAAATCTAATTGTGAATCATTCGAGAAATATCAAAAATGGGAATTGGAGGAATATGAAAAAATAATAAACGATCAAGAATGGTTAAAAGAGCGCGATGAATTTCACAGAAACATAAATGTCATAATGACTCTAAAAAAAGCACATATAGATTTTTGGTCAAAGCCTGCTGGTTGGAACAACATTAAAAAACGACGTTGTGAAAATGTCGATTGGAAATCAACTTGGTCGAATGCACTGACATTCAAATGCAATCAGGTTTGGAAAAATAAAACAGAAAATACAGGACAGTCAAACCGTGAAAAGCAGGCTGATCGTCAATACAAAGAAAATTCGTATCCTTTACCGATATTTAAAATATGAGCAAAGAAGATTATTATAATTCCGGAGTGTCTGAAAGGCACAAGTCGTTTCGTCCAGAGGAAAGCACTAATGATGATTGGAAGCGCGTTTACTACGCAATAAGAGAAAAAATTGAAACAGGTGCGATTTTCGCAGTAGTTGGTAACAGGGGTGTAGGTAAAACGCAGCTTGGTTCATCATTGATAGGGCATTGCGCTTTCAATCTTGATAAAACAGCGATGTATCGAAAAGCATTTGCAATATTTTTGAGGATACGTGAGGCATCAAGCATGAAAGGTGATTCGGAAAGAGCAGCAGTAAAAGAATTTGTAAATCCGTTTTTTCTGGTTATTGACGCATACGAGGTGCGCGGAGAAACACCGTTTGAGGATAGGACACTTGACCACATCATCGATTTGAGATATGACGCGATACATCCGACGCTGATAATTTCAAACGATACTCCGGAGTCGTTCTCAAAATCAATTGGATCGTCAATAATGGATCGGATTAGAGAGACTGGCGGAATAATTGAAATGAGCTGGAGTTCGTTTAGGTGAAATGAATAAAAAATATAAATACGAACACGAATTGTGCGAAGCGTTTATCAACAATCTCTCCGATAAATGGGATGTGTATCCGGAATGTTACGGCTGGGATATGTTGTTGGTTAATGTTATTGATGGATACCAGGCAGGGGTACAGGCAAAATTAAAAGAAAACATATATGTTATTTATCAAGCACTGACTCTATTGAATGATTACTATAATCATGCAAGAAAAATAGGGCCAGATTATGCGATTATATTAACACCATCAGTTGGTCTTGACTTCAGAACAGTTTGTGAAAAATGTGGGTTGATAAACTGCAACCAAAATTATAATTTAGATCTTTTGTTGCCTATGCACAATAAATTACTATTCCAACAACAGTATGAGGTTCCTAAATTCAAATTGCAATCAAAATGTGGTGTTTCAAGTCCGAGAAGAATGAGCAAATGGAGAGAAAACGCATTAAATATAATGTTGGAATATGACAAAAAAGGTTATGTTACATCTGCAGATTTCAAAAAGTTAAGCCTTAGTCACTCTTTAATGTCAACAGAGTTTTTTAGACCAAACGAAAACAGAGAAAAGGATGGTAAACTTCTAAAATATTTTTTGATTGAAGAAAAATCTTTGATTAAAGGATACGAAGCAGAATATTCAGAATTTAAGGAAAAAATGTTAAATATATGAACGAATTTTGAGTGGAGGTAAAATATGAAAACAATAGTAAAACGTGTTAGCGGTAAGATTAATTGTCACAAATAAATGTTGACAACGCAACGGAATGATATTATATTAGATATACTGGAGGCAACATGAAAAGATACGAACATCAACCAAGAAAAAACATCCTGGCCGATCCGTTTATCCGTGAGGAAATGAAAGTTCGGATTGAGAACGAAACGAAAAGCGCTAAATCGTTTCCTCCCTCAAAAGGCCGCGACGCGCTTCTGGATCTGTTGAGCGGCAAGGCGCTGTCTCGCAAACGTGCGATACTCGCGTATTGCTGTAGGTGCCAAAATGGATACAAGAACGGAAAAATAGACTGCGAGAACAAAACGTGTCCGCACTACACGTACATGCCGTACGGTAAGATGATGATAAAATACGTTCGGCCGGATAGACGAAAGTAATCAAGTTTTTGTTGACATTGTAATTGATTCTATTGTGTAGTTAAACAAAATTTTGTTGGCTTTTAAATTATAGGAGGTTTGCTTTGGGTAAATTAGTTAGAGAATATTGGGTTTGCAGGGCTTGTTGCGTCAGGAAAAGGTCAGGGTGCCGTATCATAACTACGCTTCTGGAGGGTCACAGCAAACTCGTTTCATGCATTATGGAAAACCAGATTCCAGCAGCAAAGTGGCAGCGCAAACCTCTGAAGTCAGCGGTAGCCGCCAAAACTTCGCTTAACACACGCAGTACGCAACGGCCAAAGCGCCGCAGCGCACATGCGTAGACCGTTGTAAGAAATGCTGCTCGTTTTGGAATTATAGGGCAGCCGGAAGAAGGCCGCATCGTGCGGCCAAAAGGCAAACACAAATGATAATAAATCTTTTAACAGATGCACCGAAACACAATCATGCGTTGATGAAAATATCAACGTATCATAAACAGCGAGGTGATGATGTCTATCTCAATTTTCCACTTATGCCTGCTGATCGGACTTACGTTAGTCTTCTTTATTCCGATTCTATCGGCAGCGGCATACATGGGGATGTCTTTGGAGGGCCTGCCTTTATTGGAGGAAATCATAACAGGAGCTTCAACGTATCGTTACCACTGGACATCGAATCTTGTTCTCCTGATTTGGGGTTGTATAAAATTGACTTTTCTCTTGGGTATAGCTTCCGTCCCTGCTTTCGTAATTGTTCTTTTTGTAAGGTCGGGATCATGCAGCATCCTGACACAGAGCATCATTCAATTTGGGAGTTCCACGATTCAAAGTTTAGTAAAATTTGTTTACTCAACAATAACACTTTCTTAGATAGAAGATGGAAAGAAACTTTTGAAGAAATTTGGGATGCAAACCTTACTGTAATTGATGAAAACGGGTACGATTTGCGATTGGTAGATGACGAAAAGGCATTAGCATTAAAGCGCACTAAGTTTCAAGGCAAGCTACATTTTGCATGGGATAGAATGAAAGACGAAAAAGAAATAGTGCGCGGATTGCAGTGCCTAAAGCAACACAAGGTAAAAGGTAGCGTATATGTACTTGTCGAATACGACACTACCGAAGCGGAGAATATTCATCGCTGCCAAGTTCTAAAGGATTTCGGATTTGATTTTTATATCATGCCTTATGGTGGTACTAAGTATGGGAAGGCTTTCAAGCGTTTTGCAGATTCGTTTATGTGGCGTAAATTTAAAACGGTCGGCGAAGCGTGGAAAGAATATAAGAAAGGAGCGCACGTCGTGTGCGCGGAACGGCTGCCGGACACTATGGAACGAGCAGCACATCTTACAACATGCCAAGGCCAAAATGCCCAAAGCGGCACTTCGGCCATTGTCTGAACCGTTGTATTCAATACCGCCGTGCAAATCAATTTATTGTAGGCGGTGCGGGGAGGTTAACATGCTTATGGTTTGTGCAAGTAGAAATCTGTGCGGTATAAAAAACTGTCACGTTGCTGTACCTCATGAATTTATTCGACCTGTATGTAAAGATAAGGAGCATCATGGGCGTTGCGGAAACATTGTTGCCTATTGCGAAGAAGCACCGCAGCAGGCTAAGGAAACGGCGGCACTAAATACAACACCGCAAGGCCAACATGCCGAAGCGGACACGTCGGCCGTTGCGTAAACGTTGGTTGCAATTAAACTTTTCTCTGGAGTAAATATGAGCAAGTTGACAAGTAAATTCGAAGCAGAAACAAGAGATAAGGCATAGAGGATAATGATATCAATTAACGACAATCACGAATATTGTCTAAATGGTGAGCGCGTCCCTAGCGTAACACAAATAATTTCCGAGATCCTCGGCATTGTGTGGGTATGCGCCGAGTGGTATTTGGATCGTGGGAAGGCCATACATGCTTGTGCGGCGTTAATAGCCGAAGGGAAAGAGTTTAAATTTGACGACCGTATTTCCGGATATGTGGCAGCAATTAGAAAATTTTTCGATGACGTTAAACCTGAACTGCCGTACGGGTATGGAGAAAAAATGGTAGTATCGAACCTGTTTAAATACGCCGGGACGATTGACCTACCATGTAAAATATCTGGGAAAAAGGTCATCGTTGATTATAAATCAGGATCGATTGATGATGAACGTTTACGTCTACAGTGTGGCGGATACTCACAGGGGTTTGATGAGACTGTTGGAGAACCTATAAATTTTGGTTGTGGGGTTAAGCTCAACGACAACGGGACGTATTCCATGACGGAGCTTTTCCCGCTTCGTACTCCTAGGAACGAGTTTCTTTCGCTTCGAACAGCATACAAAATTAAAGAACGAATCGGCAAATTAAACATAAAAAAGGAGGTGTTTTGAATAATCCAACGCATACCCGATACGATCAATCAACACAAACCGAGGTAGAGCGGTATGATTCATTGGCAAAATCGATTATCGTTAAAACACCAGAACAACGGACAGAAGTATACGATGCTATAAAAGAGGCAAAAAATACAAAGGCCCGTATAATAGCTTTTTTTAAGGACTCAAAGGAAAAGGCCCACTCGGCGTGGAAAGCGATTGTTTCAAACGAAAAGTCTTTTACAGATCGGTTGGATGCATTTGAAGCAGCAGGTAAAAAGGCCATATCACAATACGATGTTGAGGTTTCGCGAAAAGCAGAAGAAGAGCGTCGCAGGCTACAGGCCATCGAGGACGAAAGAGCCAGAAAAGAGCGCGATCGGCTTGCTGCTGAAGCAGAAAAAAAACGGAAGGCCGAGCAAGATGCGAGAGAAAGGGCGGAAGCCGCCAAGCGCGCTGCGGAGGCAGCAGAAGGCGCGGAGCGTGAAAGGCTGTATAGAGAGGCCAAGAAGGAGGAAGCCAAGGCGGAGGCGGCAAGAACGAAGGCCGAAGAGAATATTGAGGCGGCTACCTATGTTATTGCTCCAACAGTCCAGGTTCAAACCCCAGAAACACAAAAAAACACCGGCGAATCTACGAGGGTGACATGGAAAGCAAGAATTGATGACATACTCAAAATCCCGCCTGAATACTACATCAAAAATCCAAAGGTGATGGATGCAATTTCTTGCGCAATGAACGATTTCGCACGGGCTACCAAGGGGGCAGTAATTGTAAATGGGGTTACGTTTTATCCTGAACAATCAATATCAATTAGAAAGTAAGGTAAAAAAATGGCAAAACAGGAACAAGGTGTAGAAAAACAGCAGTTAGCGCAAACGGAAAAGGCAATTGAGTACGTCCCGTTTGGGGCTACCGACAAAATAAAATTATCGGTAACGATGATACGAGAATTTATAGCCGTACCGACCCGCAGCGGCGCCCTTCCATCGGCACGTGACTGTATGCGGTTCCTTATGTTATGTCGTGGTAAACGGGCAAATCCGTTCGAAGGAGACTGCTATTTGATCGGGTATGATTCGCAGAGCGGGCCGTCGTTTTCTCTGGTGTGCGGTATTGAGCTTTTTTTAAAACGTGCCGAGCAATCAGAGGATTATGATGGCAACGAATACGGAATAATTGTCGAAAAAAACGATGGAGAAATCGATGAGCGAAAGGGAACGATAATAAGAAAAAACGAAAACCTTATAGGTGGATGGGCGCGAGTATACCGGAAAAACCGTACAAATCCTGTATATAAAACAGCATCGTTTGATGTATACAATACCGGAAAATCGCGCTGGACAAAAGACCCTTGCGGTATGATCGCCAAGGTTGCGCTATCACAGGCTCTCCGAGAAACTTATACCACTGCGCTTGGCGGCCTATATACACAAGAGGAAATGGAGAAGGTTACTGAAACAGGTACAGGAATAGCGAGCATCAGGGAGCCAATTCAAATGCCTGAAGTAATCGAAGGAAAGCCAGAAATCGAACATAAAGAACATCCACAAGAACGGCAGCCCGGTGATGACGACGATAAATAATGCAAAAGTACCGCCAAATTTTTCATCCGCTAAAAAACACCGGCCCCCGAAAACGGCGGCGGGGGCATTTTTAACATTATGACGAAAGCTGAACAGGAAACACTGTCGCGATGGAAACGGATAGCAGAAGATTACCCGTATGATCATAAGGAAAGAATTAAGATTCTAAAGCAGTGTGAAGAATTCGAGAAGAAACGAGGACAAGGTAGGAACGTCTTCGATTGTGTAAACCAAAAAGGAGTAAATTGAATAACATAAATAACATAATATGTGGTGATTGCATCGATGTTTTAAAAACAATAGATGAGTCAAGCGTTGATTTAATAGTAACATCACCACCATACAATATAGGGATTAAGTACGATGGGTATTCTGATAACAGAGAATGGAGTGATTATTATAAATGGTGTGAACAATGGATCAATGAGTGTTACAGGACACTAAAGCCAGATGGTCGCATGGTATTGAATCATTATTTGTCATTAGGTAATTCGTCTCACAGAGAATCACCAATATCAGAACTGAACAATATAGCTATTAATATTATAGGTTTTAAGCATCACTCGATTGCCGTATGGCAAGATATAACATTGTCAAATCGTACAGCGTGGGGCAGTTTTATGTCTGCATCTGCTCCGTATATTAATGCTCCGTTTGAGGGAGTACTTATTCTTTTTAAGGAACGGTGGAAAAAAGATAAAAAAGGAACATCCGACATATCGAAAGAAGATTTTATTAAGCTAACCCGTGGAAGGTGGGAAATAAAAACAGAGATAAGAGGAAAAACCCCATGCGCTTTTTCAGAGCATTTTGCATCATCATGCATTAAGCTGCTATCATACGTTAACGATGTTGTTTTAGATCCATTCTCCGGATCTGGAACAACAGCAGCAGTATGCAAAAGGCTCAGTAGAAAATACATAGCAATAGACCAGTCGGAAACATATTGCAAAATTGCAAGAGAACGGCTGTCGCAAGAGTCATTGAATTTTTTTTAACTTTTTCAGGAGGAGTAAATGATAACCATTGTTAATCATGTAATGGGAGATGATTTTTATAGATCAGATATCTGTGAAAAAAAATGCTTTCGTTGTGGCAGGGCAATAAAACCAGGAGAAGATCGGCTTAATATGGGTAGCATCAGAACGCTACGCTATAACGAAAAAAAAGCTGAATTGGCATGGAATATATTTTGTAAACGTTGTACGAAAGTTATAATGAAAGCTACAAAGAAACGCAGTGTGGCGTAAACGTAGCGGTGCCCTATCCGGAAGAGGTAAAATAGCGGGGGCGGCACATTGACAACCGCCAAGCCGAACCGGACGCCACACTGCTATTATCATTTATTAAAGGAGAATAAAAATTGAGAAACATGAGTTTCATGCTGACAACGCATCAGATTATTAACGAATCAAAAACGGTTACTCGTCGTTTGGGCTGGTGGTTTCTTGATCGGCTTGACATGATTCAGGCTGTTGAAAAATGTCAAGGGCTGAAAAAGGGTGAGAAGGTAAAACGATTGAAAACGTTAATTATCTTATCAACATATCCTGAAAGATTAAACGCTATTACATCCGAAGAAGTTGAAAGAGAAGGGTTCCCTGGAAAATCGCCTGAATGGTTTGTCGAAATGTTTTGTAAACATAATAAATGCCTCCCTGATACAATAGTAAACGTAATAAGGTTTGATTACAAACGATGAGAAAACACGCAAAAAAAGACGACAACCACCGGGCGATCGTTAGAGATCTGCTATGCGCCGGGTTCTCGGTCATGGAGACGCACCAGCTTGGAGACGATAAACCAGATATTGTTGTAGCATTGCGAGGGGAAACAGCAGTTGTAGAAATAAAAAATCCTGAAACTGACGGAAAACTTTCTACCGGCCAATCTGATTTCTTCCGGCTATGGCAAGGTAAAAAGATCATTGCCTATCGAACAAGCGATATTCTTTCCGCGTTCGGCCTAATTTCTGTTAACAAAACGATCCCGGCAGAATCGGCTATGGCGAATTGGAGTGATAAAATTGGGATCATTGCCAGAGAAACGACGGAACTAATGCGCAAAAACGATTCAATCATAAAAAAAATGAAAAAAAACTATTTAATATAATTTAACTATTGACAAAGTTAGTTTAAAGTGTTATATTAATATCATGAAAATAACATTATCAGCATGGGCAAGAAAGATCGGTGTAAGCAGGCAACTCGCGTACAAATGGGCTACTGAAAAGCCGCCGAGAATCAAAACAAAAAATCCAGCGGTAGGAGTGTGGCTGATCGATGAAAACGAACCTAGGCCGGTTAAGAAAAAGCCGTGGGATATCGTTAAGGAAAAATTCCGTTGACATTGTAATTGATTTTATTGTGTAGTTAGGTGCAATATTCGCACCGTCTTAAATTGGAGGATTCGCGCTTGTTGCAGATCATACCTATAACCTTTAGAGATGCAAATGAATATGTAAAACAGTATCATCGTCACCATAAATCAGTTGTCGGCTGCAAGTTCTGTGTGGCCTGCTCTGATGAAAAAGGAATCGCCGGGGTGGCAATCGTTGGTCGACCGGTGGCCCGCAGCCTGGACGATGGCCGCACCCTTGAAGTCAATCGGGTTTGCACGAACGGCACTAAAAATGCGTGCTCAATCCTTTATGCAGCTGCGTGGCGTGCGGCCCGTGCTCTCGGCTATTTACGAGTTGTTACCTATATTCTCGCTTCCGAAACAGGATCAAGTCTGCGGGCAAGTGGATACCGGGAAGTCGGTTCAGTCAGGGGGCGCGAATGGTCTTGTAAGAGCAGGCCAAGGTTGGAAGCAGGTTTATTTCAAACGGAAGATAAGTTGCGTTTCGAAAGGAGCGCGAATTTTAATAACAAGGTGGGTGCGAATACAGCACCTAACACGGCATAAAAGGTTCGGAAGCCTCTCCCAAATGGCTACGCCACTTCTTTTATGCAGAGAACGTTAGCTGCAATATGGCAAATCTTGAATTGATAGGCGCGGGAAGAGAATCGGCGCATCGTGCGCCGCGAAAAACCGTGCTTGACATTTGCTGTGGTGGTCGCATGTTCTGGTTTAATAAAAAGGATAATCGGGTCGTGTACATGGACAAACGGAGTTAGCAATATGAAAGCGTACTGCACTGCTTAAAGCGGAAAACAAGCTTGAAACAAATTATGGTTACAATCACAAATAAAAAATGTAAAATAGTCCACACTCGAAGAAAGGAAGGATCGGTATGAGAGGAAACATGTCGTTCGATTCAACGTTCAACGGTAATGGCGTCCTCAAAAACATGACTAAAGAGGAGCGGTATAAGTGGGATATGATAGATGCCCCTGGCAAGTTTATGCTTATACCTGTCAACGCCCTAAAAGTTGCCCCGAGTACCAGCGCAAATTACAAGAGCGGGAAATCGTCCGTTTTGTTCGCGAATGGTCATGGCTTTGTTGTGGGTGCCTTATCGTCATGAAGCGTAATGGTGAGTTTTTTGTTGTTGACGGGCAACAACGATTGACTGCTGCGAAGAAACGGTCGGACACATCGCGGCTTCCATGGCAGCTTCCGTGCATGGTTTTTGATGCTCGCAACGACATCAAGGTTGAAGCTGATAGGTTCGTGAAGCTGAATAGCTGCAAGGTAGGTTTGACCGGCACGGACAAGTACAAAGCATCTCTTATAGCCGAAGACCCTATTGCCTTGCGTGTTGAAAGCGTTTTGGTAAAGCACGGAATGAAAATCGGAGTGACGCACTCATCCATAACGTGTTCTTGTGCAAAACGCTTAATGGATCTGTGCGAGCTTGACGCCGACCTGTTTGAAAAGGTCTTCGGACTTGCTGTTGATCTGCATAACGGCGCAGAGTTCAACGGAGAAATTCTTCATGGCCTTTTCAATCTTGATAGGCATCTTCTTCGTATAAACTGCGGCGAGACAATCTTCTCGTCTTATGTGCAAGGCAAGCTGAAGGTGGCCGGGGTCAACGGAATTAAAAAGAGCATGATTGAGGCGAACGCTTATTGGCACAAAGGAGGAGGCAACGTCCGCGCTCAAGGCATCCTCGACATCATAAACACGAAGCGCAGGAATCGTATTCCGGGGCTTCTGTGACAAGCAAGGAGCGACGGATATTGCGAACAGTTATGTGAAAAAGCCCTTTTGTTGAAAGGTGATTAGCGTGGAAAATATTAAACAAGGAGTGTTAAGTATGAAAAAGTTATTCTTGATTTTAGTTCTTCTCATTGCGGGTTGTTCGATCACATCATACGATTTCCCAAATCCGCAAAAGGCTTTTGTTGTTTTATCCGCCGAACGTGAGGCGGATATTGTAAATTTGTATTTCCATATCTATTATGGGTATTGTATCGATTCGCTTATTATAAAGGGGTGGTCGCAGTCAGACTACTACGCCGGTGCCAAACCTGTCGTAAACAGAACGTACAATTACGAGCCAGGGGATCTACCGAGGACGGACGGAGTGATACAGGCCTTTCTCGATGAATCGACGACCTGGTTTTTTACCGCGGTTGCCTACAGATCCGACGGGTCTATCTCTGGCGATACCGCAAAGGCTGATAAGGTGTATTAAGAAAGGGACGCGAAATGACTTTTATATTTGATAATTTTTATTGGATAGTCGCTGTCGTGTATGTTATTGGATTAGTTATTTCATTAGCTTTTATTATCGGCAGTACGAAGAACACATCTTTCGTCTTTTGCCCTTTCTGCAAGAATTGGGTTTATAAAAGACATTGGAATGGGCACTATTGCCGCGAAAAGCAGACGGAACTTGATGAAATGTGTGAGAAGGAGAATCTTCCGTCTATATAACCCCTACATACGGGTAGGTATCAACAATTTCTATCCAATGTGGTTCATTACAATTACGCATCAGATCTGTTAACTGGCGTTCCATCGTACCGTATACTTTTTCTTTCGAAATGATGTTTTTTGCCACGAGTACGCACCCATCGGTGTCATCAGCTGTATTTCCTCCATGCATTCGTACTCCTATAAAATCTGGAACATCTAATATTTCTGGCGTAATACGTTTAAACCGTGTTGACATACTCAAAACAACCCGGTACAAACCAGACCTTATAGCGGTTTTGCCGTAAATCTTTTTCGCTGATTTCTGTCTAACAATATCTTCCAATGTGTGGCAAAATATGTGATGATCGATGAGCAGATCCCCGATTGTACTGGTCAGAGTATAGATGTTTCGAACCAATATGATATTCATTTCACTGCCTCATTAAACGCATCTGATATCTCTTTCGGAATCTGCTCCTTGACCTTCCCCTTCACATTATCCTCGGCCAGCCCGGAGCTAAACTCGTTTGCCGCATGGATGACACACGCAACGATCGTTGATATCGGCCCTTCTTCGATAGCAGTCATGGATTTTGCTCCGAGTCGTGAGTTGCCTAATGTTGAAAGAAGCTTCCCGAATTTCCTGAATACCGGTCCGATAGTATTCTTCGCTTTCTCTTTGGGCCATATTCTCGCTACAATCCCGAGGATAGCGGGGACAGCAACGCCAATACCAATTTTCATCAATAGTTCATTCCAGTCCATTATATAACCTCCTTAAATCGTTTGTCAAGCTCCCAATCCATCGGGGTCATTGGAGCAATCTGTTTTGGCAATATATTGATATGCTCATAGCAACGCTGTACCAGTTCGGAGCATACGTAAATATTGCTTGACCCAAGAATTTTCATTTTTTTCGCTATGTCCCAAAGGGCGATTATGTCAAGATAGTCGTATGGCACCCCCTCTCTGTGTTTCTCGAACAACCATTCGTTTCCGCGATCCATTTGATATCTATCAAGCTGTTGGCATCGGCCTATCCAACAGACATGAGCGGATTTAATGTTGTCGGTGAAATATTTTGACGGCTCTGACCGTATCACCCCGGAGAATACATTCACTTCTTTAAACTTATCGCTGCATGAATGTTTTACGTAAAGATATTCTTCGGGAAGAAGTACGTTTTTCAGATCTCTCGATATATACCTTTTCCTCTTTTTGGTCATATCCATCTCCATCAACCACGGACGACCGTCTTTGCCAACACATGTTATCGCGGTATGTGTGGAGTAATTGGCCCGCTTTGCATAACCGGTAAACCAAGATAGTATGCTTTTCTTTCCCCAGGTATTACGCCAGATCTCTCTCGCAATAGGACCGAATGACGTAGTCCCGATAACGTCGAGCGGGCGGAAATTGGTAGTCATGTATCTTTCGAAATCAATCATACGCACCTCCTTGAAATGTTCCGGTTGGAATATGCGAATCATCAACGCCGCCGAGCAGTAACGCTGCAATAGCAAAAGGAATACTTGCTATCGCCGACACAGCCAATACAACCGTCATCAGTATGATCCTCATTTGTACACCTCGATGAAAAATTGGATTATTACGAGCACTAACCCCAAATATGCGCTCACAGAAACGAACCGAAATAGTGTTTTTTCGCTCATAGACAACCTTTCGTAAATAGTAAATTAGAAGCTATTGATACGACAAGAAGAAATGCGGATATCGCGAACGCCCAATTGCTTTTTACTTTTTCCTTTTTATCAGTCTCGATTACGGCGACCCTGTGGTCTATTGACTCCACGTATTTTTCGAGACTATGCCGCTTTTCCTCTTCGAGACTATGCCGCAAATCGCAGTTCTCTTTGTTGTATTCATCAGACATCATATCTCTCTATCTATATTCATGAAGGTATCGCAGTTGAACATTAAGTGTGTAGCAGTAAATTCTATGGTTTATCATTAGGTCTCCAATAGTGCTTCTATCGGTGTAAATGTTTCTTATAAGATACAGGTTCATAATAGTATCAATCTTCAATTCCACCGGATGATATAAAAGATATTGATGTAGCCAAGATTCCACCATTACCAAATGACAATGCTGATCCGTCCGTTTTAGTAATACTCAATGTTCTATTTCCTGATATCGACATTACTCCTATATCCTGCGCGTCGGCATTAATTATAGCGATTACAAAATAATGCATATTACCTTCAATTCCTTGATGGTATGGGAAAGGAAATGTATACGATGAAGGTCCGCATACTATTATTACTCCGCCGTTATTTGATACGCTCATCTCGCCGAATGTCATAGTTATCTGGCTTCCAACTTTGCTTAAAGTCATTGCACCTGCGGTATATGCCCCAGTCGTTTTAAGGGTACATAGCAAAGAAACTTTATCATTAATATATAGATTATCAGGGCTCCCTGCACTAATATGTATTTTTGTCGAGCTAGCAATAGTAATTGAGTCTCCACTTATGGTAGTTTTACTTGTTCCTGAGTTGCTACCCAAAGATGTACCTGTTGTTCCGTATACATCCATCAAAGCAGGGCTTGCCAACCTGAACGATCTAGATCCTGTCGGTATTACCTGATCCCATCCGCCAACATAAGTATATGTTAATCCAAGGCTTCCTATTTTGTTAGACTCGGTAAATACAGGTATAAACCCTGATGTCCCACTTATCCAATGCGCTATCGAATCATCGAAATTTGCAGTGTTAAGCTTCGCAGTAAGATCACCGTCGCGAGCGAATGCTGAAGTATCTGAAATGTTCAGTTTTGAATTAATCTGGGTCTGCACGCTACTAGTCGCGTCAAGGTATCCGAGTGTGGTTGATGTAACCGAAGAGGACGCAAGATTTTTACTGGCGTCGGTGACGACTACGCGGGAAGCGGTAAGGCCGGGAATGTTAATGTCGCCGTCGTCTTCAATAGACATTCTTACGGCTGGAGTCGATCCTGTTATAAAACATATACCCCTGCCATCTGCGTTTGATCGAGATTGTAAGCATAGGTTGCCCCATACATTAAAAGGATAACTACCTTCGTTTGTTGCTGTTTTGTAAATTCCTACACTACCACTTCCAGTTATAAAATCTGTACGTCCTGCGGTTAGCAGAACGGTTTCTCCTGCGATAGATACATCTGTCCCATTATCTGATATGTTCGAATTCCCTACTGTGCTAGTTCCTGTAAACTTCGGAACATATCCGGACGTTCCACTTATCCAATGCGCTATCGAATCATCGAAATTCGCGGTGTTAAGTTTAGCCGTGAGATCCCCGTCTCTTGCGAAAACGGAAGTATCAGAGATATTCAATTTCAGTGCAAGATCCCCGTCTCTCGCAAATACCGATGTATCTGAAATGTTAAGTTTCAAAGCCAAATCACCATCTCTGGCGAACGCCGATGTGTCGGATATGTTCAGTTTAGAATTTAACTGCGTTTGAATACTACTCGTTGCATCAAGGTAGCCGAGGGTTGTTGACGTTACCGAAGACGATTGCAATATTTTGTTTGCGTCAAGGTACGTAACTCTGTTTGCGGTTGCATAATCAAAAACGTGATTAACTAAAGATGTCACTGTTGTCGGTTCAACAGAAAACTTTACTCCGGAATTCGAATACATGTATATGCCGCCTGTAGAACCTCCTGCATAAAGCAACATATTGCCGGTATAGGCAGATTCGTTGCCTCCTAAAATTACAAAAGCGCCGCGTGTTGTCGAAGTAAATCCTCCACCTCCAAGTGTAAAATATATTGAATCGTATCCATCGTTCGAACTCATGTATAGACGTTTATTAGCACCAGACTCCGAATATTTCATCTGCGTAGAACCAAGTATATTTGCTGTTGTGAATGTCGGTATTAAATACGCAGCACCATTAATATAATGAGCAACCGAATCATCGAAATTGGCCGTATTCAATTTTGCTGCCAGATCTCCGTCTCTTGCAAATGCCGAGGTGTCAAAATAAATTTTTTTAATCTCTCCTGAATCAATTATTGCGATCGTGTCTAAAGTTGAAGAAGGTTGTAGATTATAAAAGTAAGGTATACCAGTATTTGCAAGCGTATCTCCTTCAATGGCTATATGTCCGTCAGAATATAAATCAACTCTGTTACCCCCATATATATATGCGTCACTATCTGCTGATAAATTAATATCATTACCATTCATATTCAAGTTTGCTGTAGCGTCAAGTTCAACATCGTTCCCATAAATATATGTGTAATCTGTCGCTCCTATATCGATATCATCAGTGGCTTCTATCATCAAATCAGTTCCGTCTTCATAAATCATTCCGTCTTTATAAGTTGAGTCTGTAGCAGCAACTACGTAATAATTTGGTGTAACTCCGTGTTTAACACTACCTATTAAATCGGACAATTGCGCTTTTTTTAGTATTCCGTTATAGTACGTTACTATTGTATCTGTTGTAGGTTCAGTCATACCTATATGTAAACGCACCACGTCAGCTATGTCGGTAGTATCAGAACTTATATAAATTATGTTGGAATTCTCATCTCCAATCTGTATCGTTCCGACTGTCGTTGAATTGCCTTGCCCACCAGAAATACGAAGAACTGATTTTCCACTCCTTGCAGCACTTAATACCACGATATTCGTATCATCATACCCCAACCCCTTATCGCGGTAGATAACGAGATCATTTTTTACTGATGATAGTCCATCTGACGTATCATATAAATGTATTACCAAACTATCACCGGAAAATTCCAATCTTCCTGGCGCCTTTACGCGAACGTATCCCGTAGTATCCGCATTTCCGTTTCCCGTCAACATCAGATAAGATCCATACTCGGTTGACCACGTTGTTCCACCAGCCATGTACGTAGTCTTCGCTCCGGACCCCAAATTGGATATTCCAAATCCGGGATGTGTCGAGTCACAATAAAGCGTACCGGGGAATACGGTCGCGTCGCCGTAAAACTTAACATACGAGGTATCGATGGACCCGTCCGCTTTCGAATATATAAACTTATTGTTAGAAGGTATGAACGTTCCCCCCGATAGATCCGCGATCAACTTCCCTTTTATTATTATGCTGTCGTGAGTCAACAATACACCAGTATCTATGGCAAGCCCTGAATGAAGCATGAGTGCGGCATCCGTATTGTTTATAGGGCCGAAATACGCACTCCCTTTTCCGCCAAGGGGCATTGAGGTAAGTTGGATCATTCCAGAATCGAGATTACCGTAAAAACTGTACACCATTCCTCTTGAATTTA
>CAZMPB010000044.1:0-19574 GCA_964567775.1 uncultured Bacteroidales bacterium | reverse complement strand
TAGTTTGATAAATAATGTATAAATTGCGGGGCGAAAGCAGCCACTGTACGTTACCGCCAAGTGTAGAAAACAGAAACGACAGACAGAAAATTGAAAAGTAAACCATTGTGAAAGGACAGAAAAACGAAATATTGACAAGACAAGAGAGCCGACACTCATGCCGACCCAATGTTTTTTATTTTTTTTGCCACCGCACATTTTTTAAAACAATTGCCGACCCACATTGCACACATTGCCAAAGCCCCACAAGCCAACGCTGAAACCAATGCTTTGTCAAAGAGTGCAATTTTTGCTAAGGCTCAATTGAAAACTCTAAATTTGAGAATTGAATAATATTTTATGACACAGGAACAGATACATGATTTAGAAAAAGACTTATGGGATGCAGCCGACCAACTTCGAGCAAGCAGCAAACTGACAGCAGCAGAATATAAAGACCCAGTGCTTGGGTTGGTTTTGCTTCGCTTTGCCCAGAATCGATACGAAGAAGCCAAACCCATTGTAGAAAAAAATCTTCCTATAAATCCACGAACAGGTAAAAAAAGAGAAGCCACAGCAAACGATTTTCTTGCTGTTGGAGCAATGAAATTACCTGAAGAAGCCAAATATGATTACCTCGCTAACCTGCCCGGCAACAAAGACATTGCAAAGGCAATCAACGATGCCATGAAGTTGATTGAATCCGAGTATCCTGATTTGCAAGGTATTCTTCCGAAAAATTATCAGGAGTTTGAAAGCGACTTATTGCGTGACCTTGTCCGGGTATTCAACAAAGATGCTGTTAAGAGTGCAACTGGTGATGTGTTCGGAAGGATTTACGAATACTTCTTAATGAAATTTTCAATGCAAGGAGCCGGTGCACAGGAAGGTGGTGAGTTTTTTACCCCACCAAGCTTAGTGCAACTCATTGTTAACTTCATTGAGCCTGACCATGGTATCATTCACGACCCTGCCTGTGGTTCGGGAGGCATGTTTGTTCAGACAGGTTATTTTGTTAGAAGCCATACTAACAGGGAAGTGAACGAAGCCATAAAGTGTTACGGCACAGAGCAGAAAACCAACAACACCAAGTTGGCGAAAATTAATCTGGCAATACACGGCATTGAAGGAAAAATAATTGAGAGCAACAGTTTTTATAGCGACCCTCACAATCTTTTTGAAGAGTGTGATTTTGTGATGGCTAATCCGCCATTTAATGTAAGCAAGATTGACAAAGGAAAAGATTTTGTGAAAACCGACATGCGTCTACCTTTTGGTTTGCCGAAAGCAGACAACGGCAACTACATGTGGATTCAGTATTTCTATTCTTACTTAAACAAAACCGGCAGAGCCGGATTTGTTATGGCAAGTTCTGCTACTGATGCTGGAAACAGCGAAGCTGCCATCCGACAAAAGTTGGTTGAAACCAAACATATTGACTGTATTGTTGCCATTGGTAACAATTTTTTCTATACACGTTCATTGCCTTGTCACCTATGGTTCTTTGACAAAGGAAAAAGCAAAGCCAATGCAGACAAAATACTGATGATTAGTGCAAGAAATGTGAAGCGGAAAGTAACTACAACTATCAATGACTTTTCTCCCGGGCAGTTGCTCAACCTCACAACCATTATGAAATTGTATCGTGGAGAAAAGAATGCTTACAAGAATTCTTTTTCTGAACACCAACACATGCTAAATGAGATGTTGGGAAAAATCCGTTGGCATTACACAACACTGGCTCAGGGATTGAATGATGCGGCAGCTGATTTAAAAATTGCTTTGAAAGCAAAAGGAGAAATAATATTCAGCAAGCCAGACAATTTCGGAGAAGCCGATATGATTTTTAAACAGTTTGACGAACCGATTGAATCCGCAATAATTTTCATAAACAAATGGCAGGAAGAAATCGCAGCAACTGAAAAGAAAATTGCCGAAAAAAAAGTTGAGGAGAAGGAAGGCAAAAAACAGTTGCAGATATTGCGAAGCAAAATCACAGCGCTGAACAAACCCATTGTGAATTATACTGACGAAACAAAAGAGTATTACGAAGAAACCAAGCAAGGCATTAGCGATTGGAAACATTTTATGGAGTGGTTTCCTTATGGAAACTATCAAGACATTGAAGGGCTTTGCAAAATTGTTTCGTTGGATGAAGTGAAGGAACAGGAATATTCATTGACACCAGGAAGGTATGTTGGTTACACAATTCAATTTGATGAGGAGTTTGATTACAAGAAACGGATGAGAGAAATTAGAAGGGAATTGACTGAACTGAATAATTCAGCAGTGGAGATAAACCAAACTATAAACAAAAATTCTTTTCTTATATAGTGATGGCACTTGAAATTTTTAAAATAAAAGAACTCTGCGAATTCAAGTATGGGAAAAGTTTGCCCGAAAGAGAAAGAGTTGAAGGCAAGTATCCTGTTTATGGTTCAGCAGGAATTGTCGGAACTCACAAGGAGTATTTATTAAAAGCACCCGGAATTATTGTTGGAAGAAAGGGAACTGTTGGTTCAGTAACTTGGACAAACAAAGATTACTTTCCAATTGACACAGCTTTTTATTTAGTAGAGAACAAGGAGAAAGTTGATTTTAAATTCTTGTATTACCGATTGCTTTTAGCAGGACTTGACACAATGAATAATGATGCGGCAGTGCCGGGATTAAATCGAACAGCAGCACTTAATCATAGAATTTCAATTCCTAAAGAACTTCAAACACAACGTAAAATTGCTTCTATCCTTTCTGCATATGATGATTTGATTGAAAATAATTTGCAACGAATAAAACATTGGGAAGAATCGGCTCAACTTTGTTTCACAGAATTCTTTACGAACAAAAAAGGTTTACCAAAGGGATGGAAAGAAAAAAATTTAGGAGAATTAGTTGGACATGAAATTGGCGGTGGCTGGGGAGAAGATAGCAAGAGCAATGAATTCAGTGAAGCCGCTTTTGTAATTAGAGGAACAGACATTGATGAATTGCCCCACGGAAAATTTGAAAAAGTACCGTTTCGCTTTCATAAGAAATCAAATCTTGCTTCACGGAAATTACAAGACGGAGATATTGTATTTGAAGTTTCGGGAGGCAGCACTTATGAAGGTGTTGCCAAAACTCTTTTAATAACTGATGAATTGCTAAATCAATTCAATGGAGATGTGATGTGTGCAAGTTTCTGTAAACTGTTGCGACCTGCTTCAAGAGAACTTTCAAATTTTACTTTTTTGTTTTTGCGTTTTCTAAGAGCCATAGGGGGAACAGAAGTTTTTGAAATTCGCAGTGCAAGTAACATTGTAAACTACAACTGGACTGCATTTCTGAAATTCCAAAAAGTAAAAGTGCCTGACGAAAAAATATTGCAGCAATTCAATGAAATCATTGACCCAGTTTACAAAGAGATTTACAATCTCGGCCATCAAAACCGTTTGCTGAAAGAGGCAAGAGATATTTTATTGCCAAGATTAATGACAGGAATAATAGAAGTATAATATGAAACAATTTGATTTCTATAACCCACTTACCCATAAGGGCTTTTTACCAATCAGAGTTTTGGCATATAATGCTTTGGATTGGTTTGAAAACATTTCGATTGATTTTAAAACTGAAATTCTTGAAGAGATAAAATATAGCGGACTACAACCGGGTATTGAATACAGAATAGAAACAACTCCTATTCATACTTCGGCTGAAATTACACCCGAAAACAAAATTATTCTTTATGAAAATTTCAATCAATTCCTTTGGTGTTTGTGTTATAGTTTGATTACACTCTTTGATGAGAGTATACACAAACCCACTTTACAAGGTAAATATGATGGAAAATTTAACTTAGAAAATCCCTATGTAAGGAGGAGCATTGATGTTTTTAATAATGGCTTTTCTCTTTTCAAGGCATATAGGGAAACCGTTTTCTTTTCTCTACCAAATCCAGAGAAGTACAACGAGTTTGATAAATTCTATATTGAAAAAGCCAACGGAGTTTACACCGCAGCAATGGCTTTTTTCCTACTGCATGAATTTGGGCATCAATACTACAAGCATCCTGAATACATTCCTGAAAGTAATGTGCAAAGTAAAAATGAAGAACTTTCAGCAGACGAATACGCTTTTGATAAAATGAAAAGTCAATTCAATGAAGAGAAAGGATATACGAATAAATGCGGAATTATTTCTGGCTTAACTTCACTTATTTTTTTTGATAAAACATTAAGTGGAGGCGCAAATCATCCTGACCCAGATAGCAGAATAAAAAAGCTTATTGAGGGCATGGAATTAAATGAATTAGATAATCTTTGGGGAATAGCAAGTTTATCATTTCGACTGTGGGCAATACAATACAATATAAATTGGGAATTACCTAAGAAGGTTCAGAATTATAAAGAACTTTTTTACATTTCTTTAAATAAGGTTAACGAAATTAAGGAAAGTTGAATAAAGAAGAATACATATCACTTCAAAAAGAAGAACGGGCGGCAATTACAAAAGCCATTCTTGAATCAAAAGCACCAAGGAAATTAATCGTTGCCGGTGCAGGAACAGGGAAAACCTTCACTTTCAGTGAGGTTTTAAAATTGAATCCAAAAGGAGTTAACATTGCAATGACTTTCATTCGCCTGCTTCGCAATGATATGGCAGGGTCACTTGGTGCATATGCAGAGGTGCGGACATTTCATGAATTCTGTAAAAAAATTTTGCATGAAAACAGAGGAGGTTTTTACCTTTATCCAAAACTTACCACAATTATTGAAGAAGATTCCCGGCTTTTAAATATTGTGTGTAGTAACTTTGACGACAAATTTCAACAGCTAGATGAAAGTGGTAACGAAATTCAATTCTATTTGAAACGTGGAGATTACTACAATACAGTTGCCTTCAATGATTCAGTATACCGCATGTGGCGAGAACTGCAAAGAGACTCAACAATTCTTACTAGTTTTGACCAAATTTTAATTGATGAGTTCCAGGACTTTAATGCACTTGAAGTTGCATTCATTGATGAGTTGGAGAAGAAAGGAAATATACTGATTGTCGGAGATGATGACCAAGCAGTGTATGATTCAAGATTTTCCACCCCTGACCATCTCAGAAACAAATACGAATCAGGACACTATCAACGATTTGAGTTGCCATTTTGCAGTCGTTGCACAGAAGCGATAGTGGAAACAACCAACAACATTTTGAAATTGGCAGTGGAGCGCGGAGGATTGAAAGGAAGATTATCTAAGCGCTACGAATGTTTTATTGAACTAAAAGATGCCGATAATCAGAATTATCCGAACATCACAACAGCACAGATAACCAATGTTAGAACTGTTATAAAATTTATTCGGGGAAAAATTGCTGAAATTTCAGCAGAAGAAATTGCTGAATCTTGGCAAGAAGGGAAAGAATACCCGACAGTTTTGATTGTGAGCAAGACACAATACCTAAACCCTGTTTTCAAGAGCTTAAAAGAGGATTTTCAAAATATCACTTTTAAACAATCCGGTAAATTAGAAGTAAGTATATGTGACGGTTATGATTTCCTTTCACATAACCAAAAATCAAACTTAGGTTGGAGAATTTTGATTGATTTCCTAATGAAATATGATGACATCAAATCGATTGTTGAAAAATCGGAAGATGGTACTGCAATGATTGAACTATTGCCTAAAGAGTTTGTAGAGGAGCAGACTAAAATCGCAATTATTATTTCAAAGTTTAGTCAGAAGGATGAGGATAATGATAAATTACTTGAAGAGTTGCAGAAGCTTGTAGACAAAGAATTGTTTGAAGAAATAAAAGCAAGGTTTCTTCCAGAGGAAGTTGAAGAAGAAGTCCCTGACAAGAAACAACCATCGATACTGCTCACTTCTTATCAAGGTTGCAAAGGCATGTCAGCAGGTTTTGTTTTCATCATAGGAGCCAACAATGGTGTAATGCCGTCAGATGCAAGTAATGTTTCCGATGTTGAACTATGTCAGTTTATTGTTGCACTTACAAGGACAAGAAAAAAGTGTTACATACTTTCAGAGGATTGGATGTATGCGCCAAAGGATAACATAGGGAATTGGATTCCAAAAAATAAACGAAGTGTATTTATTGACTTGATACCTAAAAAGTATCATAATGATTTAGGCCACTTAAAATCAGAAGATATAAAATAAATGAGTTACGAATATTCAGAAGACGGTTTGATTGAAACTGCAACCCAACAGGTTTTGGAAGAACTTGGTTGGAAAGTTTTATATGCGTGGAAAAATGAAACACTCGGTGAAGATGGGTTGCTTGGAAGGGAAACAAAGAGTGAAGTAATATTGAGAAGAAACTTATTGGCAGCAATAAAATCCCTCAATCCAAATTTGCCTGAAGTTGCCTATATAGATGCGATAGAACAACTGGAACAAAAGATTTCAAACAAAACTCTTGGCAGAATTAACAAAGAAAAATATCAGTTTCTTACAGAAGGAGTTCCGGTGAGTTACACAAATAAGATTGGTGAACTGGAAAAACAGAAGCTCCGGGTGTTTGATTTTGATGATTATGAAAACAATGATTTTCTTGCAGTTCGCCAATTGGAAATTGTAGGTGAACTTTACAATCGGAGAACAGATGTTGTCGGTTTTGTGAATGGCATTCCGCTAGTGTTTTTTGAGCTGAAAGCACATCACAAAGATTTGCGACATGCCTATGATGATAATCTGCGAGATTACAAAGACACAATTACCCACCTGTTTCATTGTAATGCTTTTATCATTCTCAGCAACGGAACGGATGCGAAAGTTGGAACAGTTACCAGCCCCTATAAATTTTTCCTTGACTGGAAACGTTTTGAAGAAGATGAAGAAGGTGTTGTGAGTTTAGACACCATGTTAAGGGGAACTTGTGCCAAGGAAAAACTGATGGACATTTTTGAAAGCTTCCTTTTATTTGATGATAGCGGTGGCGATGTAGTGAAGATTATGGCAAAGAACCATCAATACATCGGTGTAAACAAAGTTTTGGAGAAAGTAAATTCTATTGACGACCTGAAAGGAAAACTTGGTGTATTCTGGCATACACAAGGAAGCGGGAAAAGCTATTCAATGGTTTTTATCTGCCAGAAGATTCACAGAAAGTTTGGCGGTTCTTACACTTTTCTTTTGGTAGCAGACAGAAGCGAATTAGAAACGCAACTGTATGACACATTCACTGGTGTTGGAGCCGTTGCAAGTGTTAAAGGACACGAACCTGTTGCATCCAGTCGTGATCACTTGCGGGAATTGTTAAAAGAAAACCATAAGTATGTTTTCACACTCATTCACAAATTCTCCATCAATCCTGAAAAGGAAAATGAATATCCGCTAATCACAGACAGGAAAAACATCATTGTTATTTCTGATGAAGCACACAGAACGCAAGCCGGTGTTTTTGCTCGTAACATGAGATTCAACGGAATACCGAATGCATCTTATTTAGGCTTCACAGGCACACCCATCATAAAGGAGGAAGAAGAACTGACTAAAAACATCTTCGGTGAATATGTTTCGGTTTACGATTTCAAGACAGCGATAAAAGACGGAGCAACCCTAAAACTATTATACAATAACAGAGGAGAAAAATTGGGCATTAAAAATCCTCAGTTGGATGAAAAGATGGTTGAAATTCTCAACAATGATGAGCTGGACGAAGACCAAAAGCGAAAGCTTATTTACTTATTCCAAAAGGATTATGTAGTCCTCACAGCTGAACCACGTTTGGATGCTATTGCAAAAGATTTGGTTTGGCATTTCAATGAAAGGGGTTATCAGGGAAAGGCAATGTTCGTTACTCTTGACAAGCCAACAGCAGTTCGCATGTATGACCTAATTACTAAATACTGGCAACCATACATTGTAGAACTGAAACAAAAAATAAAGAATGCAACTGATGTTGAGGAAGAGCTGATTTTGCAGCGTAAACTCAAAAAAGTTGAACAGACAGAAATCTGTGTTGTGGTTAGCTCTGAACAAAACGAGGTAGCAAAATTCAGGGAATGGAATCTTGACATTGAACCACACAGAAAAAAGATGTCTGACCCGACAAGAGATTTGGAAAAGGAATTCAAAGACCCTGAACATCCTTTCCGATTAGTAATCGTGTGTGCAATGTGGATTACTGGCTTTGATGTTCCTTGCGTTTCAACTGTATATCTGGACAAACCTATACAAGGTCACACCCTCATGCAGACAATTGCCCGTGCAAACCGTGTGTATGATGATGAAAAGGAAAACGGACTTATTGTTGATTATGGAAATGTTTACAAACAATTAGAGAAAGCATATAGTGTGTATGCAGGTGGAACTGGTGGAGGCGGTACTACAGGCGGTGGTGGCGAAGGTGGAACAGGCAAAGGCAAGCCGGTTGAATTGCTTGAACAACTTGCTGAAGAACTGAAAGAGGCAATTCGCCAGGTGAAAGGCTACCTGAAGGAGTTAGGATTTAACCTGAACGAGTTAAGCAATACTGATGTGAAGCCAATGGACAAGTTGAGAAAGATTAAGGAAGCTGCTGACTGTGTTTGCCTGAATGAAACGACCAGAACGAAATTTGAGGTAATGGCAAGAGAGGTTTTCAAAAAATATCATGCATTATATCCAGAAGAACAGGTTAAACCTTTTATCCGACAGTTTAATGCAATTGAAGCGATTTACAACCAACTTAATCAACAGGTAAAAGAAGCTGATGTTACAAGTATTATCATGCAATTGCAACAAGTTGTAAACGAAAATATTTCCGTTAATCCAGACAAATTAAGTGAACCTGATGGAGTTTATGTTGACCTTGCTAATCTTGACTTGGACAAACTGAGGGCAGTTTTTGCAAAGACACCCAGAAAAAACACTGTTGTATTTGATTTAGCTCAGGCTGTAGAAAAAAAATTACAACAGATGCTGAAAGAAAATCCTTTGCGGATGAAATTCTATGAACGCTACAAAGAGATAATTGACGAATATAATAAAGGAAAGAGTCTTGAGGACACCATGCGAGCTTTTGATAATCTCAGCAATTACATCAAAGACTTGACTATTGAGGAAAGCCGAGCAGTGAAGGAAGGTTTATCGGAAGAAGTTTTAGCGATTTACGATTTGCTGAGAGAAGGGAAAGAGCTTTCCCAAGAAGATATCAAACAGGTAAAAAAAGTTGCCTCAGAAACATTGGAGAAACTAAAAGAAGAAAAACTTAAGATTGAAAGGTGGAGAGAAAGCAGACAAATATCATCACAGGTTTGGCAAATGATAAACGATTACTTGCTTAATCTTCCAATGAAAGTGTATTCAGATGATGATGTGAACAATAAGACTGTTTTTCTTTATCAACATATTTATTCAAACTATCCCGGTGGAATTTTTAATACATACACAAGAGCAACAGCTTAAGCCAACCTATTTGCAAGCACATTGCCAAAGCCCCACGAGCCAACGCTTCAACCAAAGCTTTGTCAAAGAGCTTGCAAAGCCAGCGCACCGAGAGAAATTGTTTTAAAAAATTTGCCGACATTTAAAAAAATAAAAAAAAACGCTGACACACAAGCCGACAGAAAAGACCGAAAATAAAATGACAATGATACGGAAACTCAATATTGACAATGGTTTACAAGATTGGAAGACAGAACACCAGTCGGTAACAGGCGGTATATTTTATTGCCGAGACAGTGCGGGTTTCAGCGTTTCTGCATCTAATAAACTTTCGTGTAACTTGACAGGACAGTGCTTCGAAATCGGCAACAAAAACATACCGCCAAATCGTTAGCGGCAAGCTTAAAAAAAAAGACTCTCTCAAAAAAATAAAAATGACAAACAAGAAATTTTATTGTGAAAATAGAAAATTCAAGACAGATACTTCTAAGGGTTTTAAAGGAAGTGTTACAAAAAAACCAATTTGGAAAGACGAATCTTATGTCATAAGGCTTGAATATGTTTATGAGTTTAAAAAACCAGACAATGAATTATTCTGGTTAATGTGGTATGACATCAATGGTAGACCATTATTAAAGGCCAGTTCAGTGTTTGACAGAGACGACTTGCTAACCATAATGAAGAATATTAGTGAAATAAAATTTTGAATTACCTTTATTTCACGACAAAACCACTAATAATGAAAAAATCAATTATTCTAATTATCTTGTTCATATATTACAATGCTTATGCGCAAGTTCCGACCATCCAATGGCAAAAATCATTTGGTGGCAGTAATAATGAGAACGCAACCACTGTGAGACAAACTCCTGATGGTGGTTATATAGTTTCCGGTTATACTCTTTCAAATAATGGTGATGTATTTGGAAATCATGGAAGTGTTGATTACTGGATATTAAAATTAGATACGGCATTAAATGTTCAATGGAAAAAATGTTTTGGTGGTTCTAATGCTGACCAGGAATTTGATATGCAACTTACAGTTGATGGTGGTTATATTGTTGCAGGTGAATCAGCTTCATCAGATGGTGACATAACTGGAAATATTGGACTCAGCGACTTTTGGATTGTTAAATTAAATGATACAGGAAGCATTCAATGGCAAAAATCTTTTGGAGGTTCTAATGGAGAACAAGCTCATTCAATAAAACAAACAATAGATCATGGTTATATAATCGCTGGCTTTACTTCTTCAAATGATAGTAATGTAGCAGGTAATCATGGTGGACATGATTATTGGATATTAAAGATTGACAGTTTAGGAAATATGCAATGGCAAAAGTGTTTAGGTGGGAGTGGCGACGAGGATGCATGGTCAATAACACAAGCATTTGATAAAGGTTACATAGTAGCTGGCATGACAAATTCAAATGATGGTGACGTAACTTTTAATCATGGTGTGTGGGATTATTGGGTAATAAAACTTGATAGTTTAGGCCAATTACAATGGCAAAAATCATATGGTGGTAGTGGACCCGAAATTCCTTATTCGGTTGTACAGGCGGATGATGGTGGATATGTTATTGCTGGTTTTTCAGCTTCGACTAATGGTGATGTTACAGGTAATCATGGAGGATATGATTATTGGGTTGTAAAGACGGATAGTGCGGGTAATTTGATTTGGCAGAAATCATTTGGGGGAACAGACAATGAAGTTATATATTCGATAAACAAAACATCAGACGGTGGATATATTTGTGGTGGTGCATCATTATCAAATAATGGAGACGTAATCGGTAGCCATGGAAACGGTGATGTCTGGTTAGTAAAGATTAACGATATTGGAGTTTTGCAATGGTCAAAAGCATTAGGCGGTACTGGTGCAGACATGGCTAATTGTGTGATTCAAACTATGGACGGTGGATATGCTGTTGCAGGTGTTTCTACATCACCTGATGGTGATGTAACGATAAATAATGGCGGTAATGATTTTTGGATTATAAAACTCTATGATATTACCACTAACATAGAACACACCAAGCCTAAATCATCAAAACTTGACATTTATCCCAATCCGACAACAAATAAGGTTAATATAAATTGTGAAAAGGATTTTATCGGAGAAAAGTATTATGTTTCTAATGTTTTGGGACAGGTCATTATGACAGGAATAATAATAAATGAATTCTCTGAAATTGATATTTCTAATCTGACAAGCGGTTCTTATTTCCTCAGTATTGGAGACAGTTTCAGACAAAAAACATTAATAATTAAACAATAAGCCAGCCGCTAACAAAGGCTTGCTATCAGCGGGGCAGCGGGGTTTTAAGACAGTGCAGTTCTTCTATCAAACTGCATTGTATTAGGACAGGAAACGGCTTCGATTCGCCCCGCCGTTAGCAAGCCTCGACCGTTGTGCACAAGCGTAGAAAGACAGTGCGACAGTGAAAAATTTGCTGCAAAAAGACAAAAAATGAAAAACGATATAATGAACAGCCGACCCACAAAACTGCACATTCGCAAGCCCCGACACACAAGCCGATGCTTCTGCTTGCAAAAGAGCAGTTTTCTTGCCGACGCACCCATGGAAATTAATACATTTGCATTTATTGATAATGATTTTAAGACAGGATAAAATAATGTTTGAACAAACTTTTAAGAATATAGACGACATACTGCACAAAGATGCTGGTTGTGGAAGCGAATTAGATTATGTAGAGCAAACTTCGTGGGTATTGTTCCTTAAATATTTGGACGATTTGGAGCGTGACCGTGCCACAGCAGCCGAATTGACAGGGAAAACCTATACCACCATAATTGACAAAGAATATCAATGGAATAATTGGGCTGCCCCAAAAATTACAAACGGAAACGGAGCATTAAAAATTGACCATAACGCACTTACTGGCGATGACCTCACCGACTTTGTAAACAACAAACTGTTTCCATACCTCAAAAAATTTAAACTAAGTGCCGAGAGTGCCGACACCATTGAATACAAGATTGGCGAGATTTTCAGCGAACTGAAAAACCGCATACAAAGTGGTTACAATTTGCGTGAAGTGATTAACCGTATTGACGAATTGCGTTTCCGTACCCATGCCGAAAAGCACGAAATGAGCCATTTGTACGAAGACAAAATCAAAAACATGGGCAATGCAGGGCGAAACGGTGGCGAATATTACACACCGCGACCGCTCATTACAACCATTGTAAAAGTAGTTGCCCCAAAAATTGGCGACAAAATTTATGACGGCGCTGTTGGCTCTGCGGGCTTCCTTTGCGAAGCGTTCGACTATCTGAAAAATAGCAAATCACTTTCTACCAAAGAAACCGAGATACTGCAAAAACGCACCTTTTACGGCAAAGAGAAAAAATCGCTGGCTTACATTATCGGCATTATGAATATGATTTTGCACGGCGTGGAAGCTCCAAACATCATACATACCAACACGCTTGCCGAAAACCTTGCCGACATACAGGAAAAAGACCGTTACGATGTAGTGCTTGCCAATCCGCCTTTTGGTGGAAAAGAAAGAGCAGAAGTGCAGCAAAATTTCCCAATAAAAACTGGCGAAACCGCCAGTTTGTTTTTGCAGCACTTTATTAAAATTCTGAAAGCTGGTGGTAAAGCAGGTGTTGTAATTAAAAATACTTTTTTAAGCAATACCGACAATGCCACGGTTGCCATTCGTAAAACCTTGTTGGAAAATTGCAATCTGCACACGGTATTAGATTTACCAGGCGGAACTTTTACCGGCGCAGGTGTAAAAACCGTTGTGTTGTTTTTTGAAAAAGGCAAAGCCACACAAAAAGTTTGGTTTTACTCGCTAAATCTCGACCGTAATTTGGGCAAAACCAATCCGCTCAACGAAAACGATTTGGCAGAATTTATAGAACTACAAAAAAACTTTGCAGACAGCGAAAACTCTTGGACAGTTAACATCAAAGACATTGACCAAAGCACATTTGATTTAAGCGTAAAGAACCCCAACAAAAAAGAAGAAACAGCCCTACGCCAACCGCAAGCCATTTTGGAAGAAATAAAAGCATTGGATGAAGAAAGCGCAGAAATTTTAAACTCAATTTTGGAACTGATATGAAAAATTGGGAAGTAAAATATCTTGATGATGTATGCGAACTTATTACTTGTGGTGTTGCCGCAAGACCAAACTATGTTGATGAGGGTATTCCGTTTTTATCTGCAAAAAATGTAAAAGATGGACAGATTATTTGGAGTGGTTACAATTGCATTACAGACGAAACACACAAAGAACTAACTAAAAACAACAAGCCATTAAAAGGTGATTTGCTTTACACAAGAGTTGGGAGTTACGGAGAAGCTGCTGTAATTGAAGATGATTATGAATTTAGTGTTTTCGTTAGTTTGACTTTAATCAAGGTTGATAAATCAAAACTCAATAACTATTTTTTAAAACACTATTTAAATTCAGAAGCTGTTAAAAGACTTGCAAAGGCAAGTATAAGTGGTTCAGGTGTTGGAAATCTGAATGTTGGAACAGTTAGAAAATTTCCTATCATAATTCCCCCTCTCCCCGAACAACAACGCATTGTTTCCATTTTAGATGAAGCCTTTACCGCCATAGCCAAGGCAAAAGCCAATGCCGAACAAAACCTCAAAAACGCCAAAGAACTTTTTGAAAGCTATTTGCAGGGGGTGTTTGAGAATGGGAATTGGGAAACCAAACCTATTCAAGAAGTCACTAAAGTTATCAATGGTTACGCTTTTGCAAGCAAAGACTTTAAACCAACAAACTCAATCAAATCAATTAAAATTACAAATGTGGGCGTGAAGGAATTTGTTGAAGAAGCTGATAACTATTTACCTGAAAAATTCAAAGACACTTTACAAGACGTTCAAGTTAAACAAGGAAATATCGTAATAGCATTAACAAGAACAATTATTTCGGCAGGTTTAAAAGTTGCCGTGGTTCCTGAGAGTTACGATGGGGCGTTGGTTAATCAGCGTGTTGCTGCTTTAGTTCCGAAAGAAAAATTAGTAAATCAAAAATTTCTTTACTACTACTTAACTACAAGTGGTGTGGCAAAATATGTTTTAGACCACGTCAATACTTTGATGCAGCCAAATCTTTCAATAAATGATTTAAAAAACATGCCTGTTCCAATTCCAAAGGTTGAACAACAACAAACCATGGTTAGCAAAATAGATGCCCTGCGAGCCGAAACACAGAAGTTAGAAGCCGTGTATCAAAAGAAAATAGCTGATTTAGAAGAACTGAAAAATTCAATCTTACAAAAAGCATTTGCAGGAGAATTAAAAACTGAAAAAGCGGTTGCAGTATGATTAGCAAAATAAGCCTAAATAATGTTGCGTGTTTTAAAAACCTTACAGTTTTAGAAACTGATAAAAAGGTAAACCTTATTTATGGCTTAAATGGCACAGGAAAGAGTACATTATCCGATTATCTCCTTAAACCCAATGAAACAAAGTTCAACAACTGTAGTACAGATGGATTAAGCAACGATTTTGAAGTTCTTGTTTACAATCAAACATTCATTCAAGAAGAGTTTCACGAGCCTGAAAGCCAAAAAGGTATTTTTACATTATCAAAAAAGAACAAAGAAGCTGAAACAAAAATTGCCAATGCGGAAAAAGAGTTAAAGCGAATTGATACCGAAAAAGGGTTAAAAGAAAAGGAATTACAAAAAGAGAAAGATGCAATTGCCTCAAAATACAAAACTGCAAAGGATAAAATTTGGGAAATAAAACAAAATTATACTGGTGGCGACAGGGTTTTGGAGTTTTGTTTGGAAGGTTACAAAAGTGATGGAAACAAACTGCTTGCTTTTGTTGAAGGATTAAAGAAACCGGAAAATAAACCTTCAAAAACTATTGAATCAATAAAAGAAGAAGTTCAGGCGTTAGCAGGTGAAAATGCACAAAAGTACGACCCACTAAATTTAATTTCTTTTTCAGTACAAAATATTGAAACAGATTCCTTATTTGATAAACAAATTGTTGGAAATGAAAATAGTACAGTTTCAGAAGTAATAAACAAACTTGGAAGTTCTGACTGGGTAAAAGACGGTTTAAAATATTTGCCTAAAGATATTGAAAATGAAAAAGAAGTCTGCCCCTTTTGTCAGGAATTAACTATTACAAAACAACTACTTCAAAACATCAAGGAATATTTTGGAGAATCATACGAAGCGGACATAAATTCATTAAAGGCATTTCATAAATCATATTCCGAAGCAATCCAATTAATTCCGAACAAAACTACGTTCGATAACAACCCAAAATACGATACTTACAAAAAGGACTTTGAATTAAAATACAATGCTTTATTAAAAGTTGTAGGCGACAATTTGAAACAGATTGAAGATAAAATTAAAACACCAAGTGTTTCTGTTTCTCTTATTAATACAACAAATGCTCTAAAAGAAGTAAATGACATTATCGAGAAAATAAACAAAAGCATTTCCGAACACAACAGTAAAATTGACCGAAAGGAAGCTGCCTTAGAAGAAATCAAAACTACCTTCTGGGAAATTATGCGTTGGGATTATGATGTTGCAATAAGTAGCTATATTTCTGATAAAGCTCAATCACAAAAAAATACAGATGCAATCAATAAGGCATTGAAAGATTTTGATTTTGAAATTGGAAAGCAAAAGCAAATCATCATAGAACAACAAAAACAAACTATAAACATTGAAGAAGCAATTTCAAATATTAACAATGGCTTATTTGATTTAGGAATTGAAGATTTTAAAATCAAACCTCATTCTGATAATCTTTATAAAATAGTAAGGGAAAAGAACGATAATCGAATCTTTAAATCACTAAGTGAAGGTGAAAAGATGATTATCAGTTTTCTTTATTTTATCGAATTGTGTAGGGGAAAGAAAGATACTTCAGAAGCAGGAAAAAAGAAGATTATTGTTATTGATGACCCAATTTCCAGCTTATCTCATATTTATGTTTTCAATGTTGGAAGGTTAATTCACAACGAATTTCTTAGAAGCGATAAATACGAACAAGTATTTTTATTAACTCATAGTTTGTATTTCTTCTACGAAATGACAGATACAAATAAGGAAAGGCGAAAAGAAAATCAGAAACTTTTCAGAATAAGAAAGAACTTAACTGGCAGTGAGATTTTAGAAATGAATTATGAAGAAATACAGAATGATTATCATGCATATTGGTTTATTGTCAAAGACGACCAACAGCCCCCTGCTCTTATTGCAAATTGCATGAGAAATATTATTGAGTATTTCTTCAACTTTGTTGAGAAAAGAGATTTAAACAATGTTTTTCAAAAACCAGCAATGCAAGAAAACAGATTTCAGGCATTTTGCAGGTATATAAACCGCGAATCACATTCTTTGGGTCAGAATATTTTTGATATAAAAGAGTTTAATTATGCTGACTTTAAAGATGCTTTTGCATTAGTATTCAAGGAAAATGGCTATGAAGAACATTACAAAAAGATGATTAAATGAACGAAGCAGAAACAAGAGCGGAATTAATCGACCCTAAGCTAAAGGCTTGCGGTTGGGGCGTTGTGGAAGGCTCTAAAATCCTTCGTGAATACCATATCACCCAAGGTAAAATACAAACAGGCGGTGGGCGTGGCAAAAAAGAAATTGCCGATTATGTATTGGTGCATAAAGGCATCAAGTTGGCAATTATAGAAGCAAAAAGTGACGAACTGGAAGTTGGCGAAGGAGTAATGCAAGCCAAAAAATACGCCCAAAAACTACAATTAGAAACCACTTATAGTACCAACGGTAAAGATATTTACCAAATCTGTATGAAAACAGGCGAAGAAGGTTTAGTAACAAACTTTTTAAGCCCCGAACAACTTTGGAATAAAACCTTTGCCGAGCAAAACAATTGGAGAGAAAAATTTGCAAATGTGCCTTTTGAAGATAAAAGCGGAAGCTGGCAGTTAAGATATTATCAAGAAATAGCCGTTCAAAGAACCGTTGAAGCCATTGCACAAAGCAAGGACAGAATTTTGCTAACACTTGCCACAGGAACAGGAAAAACGGCAATTGCTTTTCAAATCGCTTGGAAACTGTTTCAAACCCGCTGGAATTTGAATAGAGACGGCAACCGCAGACCAAGAATTCTGTTTTTAGCCGATAGAAATATTTTAGCCGACCAAGCTTACAATTCATTTTCCGCATTTCCCGAAGATGCTTTGGTACGGATAAAACCAACCGAGATTAAGAAAAACGGAAAAGTGCCAACCAATGGCAGTATTTTCTTTACCATTTTTCAAACCTTTATGAGCGGACAGGATGCAGAAGGCAAACCTGCACCATACTTTGGCGAATATCCAGCCGATTATTTCGATTTCATTATTATTGACGAGTGCCACCGTGGCGGAGCAAATGACGAAAGCAATTGGCGTGGAATTTTGGAGTATTTCAGCCCCGCAGTTCAATTGGGTTTAACCGCTACACCCAAGCGAAAAGATAATGTGGACACTTACCGCTATTTTGGCGAACCTGTTTACATCTATTCTCTAAAAGAAGGAATCAATGACGGTTTTTTAACGCCATTCAAAGTAAAACGAATCAAAACTACCTTAGACGATTACCGCTACACATCGGATGATACGATTGTAGAAGGGGAAATTGAAGAAGGCAAACTATACGAAGAAAAAGACTTTAACCGCACAATTGAAATTGTAGAACGAGAAGCCAAGCGAGTAAATATCTTTTTGGAAGAAGCCAACCAAAACGAAAAGGCAATTATATTTTGTGCAAATCAAGCACACGCTGCATTAATAAGGGATTTAGTAAACCAAAATGCCAAAAGCAAAGACCCATTTTATTGCGTTCGTGTAACCGCAAACGATGGAGAAGAAGGCGAAAGATTGTTACGTGAATTTCAGGATAATGAAAAAACATTACCAACCATTCTGACAACTTCACAAAAACTTTCCACAGGTGTTGATGCAAGAAATATTCGCAATATCGTTTTGCTTCGTCCAGTCAATTCAATGATTGAGTTCAAACAAATTGTTGGTCGTGGCACACGTTTATTTGACGGCAAAGAGTTTTTTACCATTTATGACTTTGTAGATGCCTACAAACACTTTTCAGACCCTGAATGGGATGGTGAACCAATTGAAGAAGAACCATGTAAAATATGCGGTCAAAACCCTTGTATTTGCGAGAAACACCCGCCAAAACCGTGTCCGATTTGTGGTCAAAGACCTTGTATTTGTGTTAGTGAACCGCCACCACCTTGTTACAAATGTGGTCAAAGTCCTTGCGTATGCAGGAAGAAAGTAAAAATAAAACTCAAAAACGGCAAAGAAAGAGAAATTAAACATATGGTTTCCACTTCATTTTGGAGTGCCGACGGCAAACCCATTTCAGCAGAAGAATTTTTGAATAATCTGTTTGGTGAATTACCCAAACTTTTCAAAGACGAAGAAGAATTACGAAAACTTTGGAGCAGTCCGATAACCCGAAGAATTTTATTAGAAAATTTAGATGCAGCAGGTTTTCCCAAAGACGATTTACTGACTTTGCAAAAGTTGGTAGATATGGAAAAAAGCGACTTGTACGATGTATTGGAATACGTTTTCAATGGCGACTATATCGCAATGACAAGAGAAGCCAGAGCCAAAGCAGCCGAAGCAACAATATTTGCCTTACTCAATGACAAGCAGAAAGAATTTATTTCATTCGTATTGAGCAAATACATTGAAACAGGGGTGGACGAACTCGACCAGGAGAAACTCCCAATCTTGCTAACAAACAAGTACCAATCATTAGAAGATGCAAAGGAGATTTTAGGAGACGTAGCAAACATAAGCCGACTGTTCATCGAATTTCAGGAACATCTTTACAAACAGAAAGTTGCATAATGACTGGAATAATGAAACATACAGCCCACGCTTCACAGCCACACACATTGCCAAGTCGCTCAAAAAGCCAACCGCACGACCAAAACTTGTCAAAGAGTGTGTCTGTCCCAACGCACGGCAGACAGGAAAGTGCAGCAAATTTTAAAGACAGCAAATTAACGAAAGACAATAAACGCCAGTGCACAACACGCGGTATAAAACATTGGGGTTTAAGTGGTTACACAAGCTTTCTGCCCCGCATCAAGTTCGGTGTAACTGGACAGGATATTAGCCCGCAATCCCCAACGATTTCATACCGCCATCCGTTATGGTGCAATTCAGAGTCAAACGACATATAAAAATCAACTGCGAAACA
>CAZMPB010000043.1:0-19593 GCA_964567775.1 uncultured Bacteroidales bacterium | reverse complement strand
TCCGGTGGTGTGATGGCCGCGATCATAGGCATGGCAAGCGAAAGCATGAACTTTTTTTTGCCCATCATCTTACAAAGTTCAGTCTGCCCGTAATAATTCACATATTTCTGTCCGGGTAAGACCAGGAATATTCTCTTTCTGCTGTGTGTTCTTCCGTCGGTCATATGAGTTAAAAATAGCGAAGTGAAAATCCTGCCTGCATGAATTTGCTGACTTCGGTAACAAAGCTAAGGATCAGGTCATTTTCAGCAAGTTTTTCTTCCCTGAATATTTTGTCAAGACAGATGAAAACCATTGGAGGGCCTACATAGCCCATGTCGTTCATTTTACTGTATAGTGTATCTTTTTGTATTCCCAATTGGCTGCATTCCTCAATGATCATTTCGGCAATATGCTTTGACGGGAAGTTGACCTGGAAATATTTTAAGGTGCTGATATCGATCTGGTATTTATCGATCATTCGTTTTAGTCCTTTGTAAAATACCGAGCCATCTGCATCATGAAAATGCACCCGCAATTGTTCGTTGAACATCTGTGCCAGATGATGATCACCGTTTTCAAACTCCTGTTTCGGATTTTGCCAATAAGCAGGACGCCTGTTGAGCATGGCTGCCGGCTTTTTACCGCCGACAGATTCTATAAACACATTTTCAATAAACAAACCTTTTTGATCGCTTGCTTTCTGCAAAACCAAAGCCCCTGCGCCGTCGCATAAAAAATAGCGTAAGAACAATTCTTCTTTTTTCAGCAAAGGCTGATTGTAATATTCTGCAATAAGCTCTGATGACGACATGCTGGATGACAACACCAAGGCATTGTCATACCTGCCTGACTTTATAAATTCATAAGCAACCAGAAGCGCCTTGTATGCAGAAGTACAGTTTGCATGAATTGATATTTCAGCACAGGTTTCTATACCAAGAGCTTCCTGAATTCTTACGCTGGCCGTCGGCATCTGATGCTGATGAGCGCTGCCATAGGCAATAAACTGGATATCCTGCGGTTTTAACTGAGCCATTTCAAGAGCCGCATGAGCTGCTTTAACCGCCATACTGACATTGTCTTCCGTGAATTTTCTTGTGTCGGGGTCTATGGCATAATGATAATAGTCAATATCAAGCATTTCTTTCATCACCGGCCTGATACGTGAAAGCCATCTGCTTACAGATGCCGGAGCGTCTGTTATTTCACCCAGGTAACGGTCGGTTTCTTCAAAAGGAACTGCCTTGCCAGGCAAAAACCTTCCCGTTCCTGTTATTTTAACCCTGTGATCTGACATTATTTCGATTTTAAAAATTTCCCGACATAATAGTTTCTGAGTTCCGGGTTATAATTTTCATAAATTTGCCGGGCAAAGTTAACTGCTTTTACGATAATTTCATCTTTCTTGACCACCTTGTCGATAAGCCCCAATTGTTCAGCTTCTGATACATTCAGGTTGTTTCCATTAAGCATCAGTTCCATCATAGTTTTTTTTCCTGTAAATTTTGAAAGATAGACAGAGCCACCGCATCCGGTCATCAGGTTGAAGCCTGCTTCGGGGAAACCCAGCATAATGTTGTCTGCTGCAATGCGAAAATGGCAGGCCATGGCCAGTTCCATGGCAGAGCCGATACACACACCTCTGATGGCGGCAATTACAGGTATTTTAGCTGCATGAAACCTTTTAAAGGTGTGGCTGTTTGCCATGTAAAAATCTTTAGCCTGCTGCGGATCTCTTTTGTCAAACGATAACAAATCCCTGATATCAGCTCCGGAGGAGAAATGCCTTCCTGCACCGCTTATTATGATCGCTTTCACGCATTCATCATTCAGTATCTTATCCGTAAGTTCACGGATCTCATAGAAGAAAAGCTTGTTCATACTGTTAGCCGGAGGGCTGTTCAGTTCAATGAACCCGATGTTGTCTTCGAAACGCCAGTTTATAGTTTTGTACATTACAATGATCCGGATTTTCTTCTTGCGGCTTCTTCCTCAGCCAGTTCGCAGAACATACGCGTTTCCTCATGCAGTGCTTCGTGCAGCGGGAGTTTATAAGCATTATGGATTGACTGCATAATAGAAACGATCACCTTTTTAGGTTTTGACTCAACCAAACTATTCAGATATTTCAATGAATATTCCAAAACATTTTCTTCCGTCAGTTGATGTACTACATTACATTTTAATGCTTTTTCCGCATCGAAAATTTCTCCTGATAATATATTAGATACGGCTGCAAAAGTGCCTGACTCTTTTACCAGACGGGCGATGCCGCCAAGGCCTGGCATCAGGCCGGAATTTATTTCAGGGAACGCAAAAAGAGATTTTGCCGAAGCAAACCGGATGTGGCACGATAGGGCAATTTCCAGCCCTCCGCCCCAGCAAGCTCCATTTATAGCCGCAACCACAGGGATTTTTAATTCAGAAATTTGTTCAAGCAATTCCGAGCCGGCTGTCATTTCATGTTTAAGAATATCCGGATTTTTTACCAGCTCAAAAAGATTATCCAGATCGGCGCCTACAGAAAAATGCCGCCCCATACCCGTGATGATCAAGCCTTTGACATCCTCCCCGGCGGTGATAGCCAGAATCTCTTCCTTTCCAATAAATACAGGGGACTTCAGATAATTCTGAGGAGGGTTGTTTATTTTAATAATGGCGATACAACCTTTTTTTTCAACAATGACATTATCCGGGCTGGTCAAATTTTGTTGTTTTTTGTAAGTAAAACTTCGTATTCAGGTGCAATGCCGCAAGGGATCCGGTCTTTATTCAAAGGAATCGTTTTCACTGTTGCATGAGAAAGTTTGATCCCGCTGTCATCATTGAACATGTATTGCTTGAAAACAACATAAGGCCCCGAAAACTCTATTTTACTTTTAATCAGAATATTATCAAATAATCTGGATTCTTTCGAGTACCTGATATTCATTTCAGTAACTACTAAAAAGATTTTTTCAGTTTGTAATTTTTCAAGCAAACCTGTTTCACGCATAATTTCCCACCGTGCCTGTTCATAATAATTCAGGTAAACAGCATTGTTCACATGATTATAGGAGTCAAGCTCGTAGCCCCTTACAGATAAGCGATATTCGAACATTTTTTAATTTCAGATTTCAGAATTATGAATTCAGAATTATGATTTAAGAATTAGGTCCGCCGAGGCGGATCAGAATTATTGTTTTTGCGGTATTCCGATCAATTCGTCAACTATTGCTTTTTCGATCTGTGCCCATTTCGGATCAGTAAATTTATTTCCGTCCCATGAAAAGTCGACACGAAAAAAATTCTCATTCATAAATGTCAACTTCGATTTGGTGTCCGGGGTATGGACAATAAAGATCATTTTTTCGTGGCTGATGTTATGATCATTACAGATTACTGTAGCCAGGGGCGCACAAAAATTCGTCACAGATGTTCCGGGATTTTCGGCATATAATTCTGTAGCGATGACAACGGTCTGCGAATCGTTATTTACGATTTTCAACCCGCAACGCGAGGGGACATCCCACTGTCCTGAGAAATCATAAACTTCATTAAAATATTCAGAATTGAGATCTTTGTTGAAATGCTTGATCATGGTACAAAATAAAATATTAGTTTATCTTCTTACTCTTTTTCCGAAACTGTTATTTGCCATTTCTTCGCGTATCGGTTTATAAGTGCCGTTTGCAATTTCTTTCATAATAACAGTACGGAAAAGTTTGAACATTTTTTCTGATTGGGTTTCATCTTTGTAAAATGTATCCCAGGCATAATGGTATAGTTCCTGTAAACGCTCCGGTGTCATGTGTTTTGGCTGAATAACAACTTTGCCGGCATTAAAATGATTCCAGTCTTTATCGATGATGCGGTTTTGCCTGAGCAGGTCGTCGTATGCCTTGGTATGCGGGAAAGGCGTCAGTACAGTGAATTCGGCAAGGTCAAGATTTATTTCAAGCAGAAAGTCGATCAGCCGTTTTATATCATCTTCGGTGTGGTCGTCGGTGCCGAGCAAAATCGTTCCTTCCACAGCAATACCATGGTCGTGGTAGCGTTTTACCCTGTCGCGGATATAATCGGAAGTGTCGAATACCGCCTGATATACAAACCATGCTCCCGCCTGTGCTGCCAGATCGAGAACTTCATCATCATCTTCGATGGGGTGTGAACACCAATTTTTCTTGAAAGGGATCATTTCCCTGAAGAGGTCCATTTCCCATTGTTTATCCTGTGCAAGTGAGTTGTCAACGATAAAAAGCCTGTTATTGTCAATGGTAGCTAATTCTTCAACCACGCGGTCGATAGGGCGGGGGCGAAAACACTTTCCGCCAAGATAAGCCACCGCGCAGGGATAACAATTGTACTTACAGCCACGTGAGGCATGGAACAGATCGACCATTCGCACACCCTTGTGATAATACTTTTCATTATTTAAAATGTTTCTGCGGGCAGGGCCGATCGTATTGATGTCGGGATGGACGGCGAGAAAATTATATACTTTCTGAAGCTTGTTGTCTTTAAAATCTTCAAACACCTTATCGAGGCGGCCTTCGGCCTCGCCTAAAAAAATCGAATCGGCATATTCCATCGTTTCTTCGGCATGAAGCATCGTTGAGATACCTCCAAAAATCACTTTTTTGCCGCGTTTACGATATTCTGTAGCGATCTGCCAGCCACGTTTGATCTGGCCGGTAAGCATCATCGAAATGCCAATAAAATCGGCATCGTCGTCGAAAGTAAGCTCATCGACATTCTCATCCACAAATTCGATATCAACATAAGCGGGCAGGGCCGCAGCCATGACCACCGGGCCGTGAGGCGGCAAGTTGAAAGTAGTTTGTCCTTCCAGTTTTTCCCATTTTGGGTAGATTAGTTTAAATTTCATACGGTGTATTTATTCGTATTTTTTTAGTTTCACTCTTTTGATCCTTTTTTCAATAAACCTTATCGAAAAAAAAGTATTGAATTATTCTTACCATGCTGAAACTTTCAGCCATCAATTTTGAATCGGGGTGCAAAGATAATTCAATTTCAAATAATTCTTAATGTAGTTTAATAAATTCTCTTTTTGATGGAGATAATATTGCAATACAACGATAAGCCACAATTACGCATAACGAACAGAATATTGCAGTAGTTTTTTCAATTATTGCAATTTTTTGTTACCTGTATGTGCTTTTTGTCAACTAAAATGTTTCGTTACAATTTTATTATCCAATTGCAAATTTCTGTGAGTTGCCCGTCATTATTCAGATTCGCAGCATTGCTCATTATTCCTGTATTTAGTTGCTCGAAAATTTCAATTGCCATTGCATTTTCAATTGCAGCGCCAACAAAGAATGTTTGTGGCTTTAATTTCTCATTGTCAAAACTTGTTCTGATTCTGTTCAGGGCTGTGTTAGCAGTTTTCCAATGTTCATCGGCACCTGCTGGGTCAAAACCACCTTTCAACTCTCCTAATGCGACGTATTTATCATGCTGATGAATGATAGATTGTTTGCCTGCTTTTAATTCATCTATGGTACTTTGGAGGATTGAGACGTCAACATTTTTATTTACCAGGGGAATATTGGTATTTAATATCATTAACCTATCTTTTTTCTTTTTCCAATAAATTGCTTTAATGCGTTTTTCAATACCTGTGTCATCAGTAGGTTTATCAAGCCACGTGTGGGAGGTATTATCCTTCCATTTGTAATTGATGCCGGAAATATTGAAAACAGAAATCAATGAACGCAAAAACTTTCTTTCACCCAATGAGCCCGCCAAATTTCTTGCCCTTCCTCCCAAAGCATCACCTTTAGTCAGCAGATAACGATAAACCAATTCATCAATGAAATTTTCTCCTGCTGGTTCCAGAAACTTTTCAATAAGTATTTTTATCGCAAGTGTTTTATCATCATCTGTAAAGTAGTTAAGCGATTTGTCTGAAAGGCCTGAAGCGGTGAGTAAACCAACCCGAATATCCTTTAACTGTAAAAGTTCTCTTGGTTCCTTTACTTGCGAAGCAAGCGCTTTTAATGCTTTCGCTTCTTCAATGTAAGGAACAGCCATATAGTTTTTCTCCAAAGCCATAGCAATAAATCCTGCCCTGGTATCTTGCCGTGATGTAACTAAATCATCGGCTGATTTGATTAAATTAATTGTGGTTATTTTTTTTGCCATAGGTAAACACATTTGCGAACCTCTGTTCTTCCAAAATTGCCCATTTGCTGACTACTATTGCCCTTTCCTTTTGGCAATACAAAAATTTTATTGATGTTGTAACCGAAGTTTTCTGCAAACCCGGATAAAATTAAATCAACTGGAATTTCTTCTCCACCGTAACGGACATTGTCATTCACCATGACGCAATATCCGCCACTTTTTGTAATTCGAGCCATTTCGTAAACCACAAAACACAACTCAAGAAAATAATTTCTCACCATTCTCGGAATGTTGTTATTGTTGAGTTTTTCCAATTTGTTAAGCTCGTCAAGTACAAAATTTACTTCTGTCATTGCGGCTGATGTTTTATAAACCCCAATTACTTTTTCAAAAGTTTCCTGTCGGCCAATTGAAGTATAAAATTGATTTAAGTAATCAACTTTCTCTTTATTCTCTACAGTACAGGACAACATAGATTGACGCAAATTTCGAACTTGTTCATGGTTTTGTCCGAGATAAACTAACTCTAAAGCATAAGTACGTGTATAGTCATAGCGATTGCAGTAGGGAGGCGATGTAATGATGAAATCAAAAAACTCGTTTTCAAGTTTTGGTAGTTCTTCCAGGCAAGAACCTTCAATAATTTTTACGGGTAATTGCTTTTGAACATCGCTGTTTTCAGGTAACTGTTCAAAAAGGTTAAATGATTGATTTGGTGAAAGGTCAGTTATGATTTGATTTAATTTGTGTTTTAACGCATCTTCAAAGGAGAGAATTTTTCCTTTGTCAAATGGCTTTCCCGAAAGGTTTCTTTTTGAACGGTAGTCCCATCGCAAATATTGCCCGTCTTTCCGGGTGAAACTAATTTCTTCCAAAACAGAGAAGGCTGCAAATCGCAAAACAGTTTGTATTTTTTTATCTTTGATTGCTGAACAGTAGCTTAAAAATTTATTCAGTAAAATTTCCGTCTCGTCAGAAAAAGCTTCTTTTGTAATTGAGATGTGGTTAATGTGGTTCTCATAATTATCAATTTTCGCAAGGTCTGTCCAGAGATTTTTTACAACTGAACGAAGTCTTTCAAGGTCAATATCATTGAGTGCTTCCCGTGTTTCCATTACGAAAATACCAACAGGAAGAATTTCTATTCCATAAGATTCCCAACCAAGTTCTTGTCCTGCAAAAAGTGTTGTTCCTGCTCCTGCAAAAGGGTCTAAAAGATTGCCGGTTTTTTTTGCATATTCAGTTAAAAAGTATTTTACAAGTGTAGATGAAAAACCTTCTTTGTATTTAAACCAACGGTAAATTGGCTCATCTTTGTTCGCCTGAAAACTTACTACCTGGCGGTTAAGATTGTAAGCAGTTTCCAATCTCTCAGCCATTCGGCTAAACAAAAGTTGTCTTTCGGTCGGTATTAAATCTACTATTTGTGTCATGCTGCAAAAGTAGTGTTTTTTTTGTGTCTGTTATGTTAATTAATTGCAAAAGGGTTCAAGGAAGCGATGTTGTTAATAGCATTGCAGGTAAGGCTGGCATGTCAGGAAATGGAGGGGCTGAATTATAGATTTACGTATTATTGATCTTATCAACAAGATATTTCATTCCTAGTAGTTCCGCACAGGTCGTCACAGAACCTATGGTAACGCCAAGTACTCCATGTAAAATAATGCTCTGGCCTGTCAGGAACAGATTGGGGATCTTCGTTCGTGGCATGATCAGTGTCTTTAGAGGTTCATTGCAGTCTTTTACAACGCCGTATATCGAACCGTCTACCGTTCCGGTATAATCCCTGAAGGTCAAAGGGCTTGATGAATAATACTTTTTAATTGTTTTGCGGAATCCCGGAAAACGGATCTCGACGGTATCGAGTAATTGTTCTGCTTTTTCCTGTTTGAACTTAATATATTCATCCCCGCGATGTTCTATGGTCGTATTTTCCCATTTTTTGACCTCATCCATACCCATGTATGTCAGAATGGTCGCACAATCGGCATATTTTTGTTTCTGAGCAGAGGAAGGCGTGATAAAAAGATAGTTGCATGGCCAGTCTTTTCCTGAATGATCATGTGTCTGCCAAACATTATCGTTTTTATAAAAATAGACATTGTGATTCAGATATTCGAAAGAATTTTCCTTGAACACGATGTATAGAATAAAATTGGAAGTTGTATTTTCAAGATTCATGATCCGTTCTCTGTACGCGCTGCGAATACGCTCTTTATCAATCATTTCAAGCGTTTTTGCCGGATGAATGCTCGAAATAAAATTCGTTGAAAAATAGGATTCTCCATTACTCAGTTTTACCCCTGTAAGGCTTTTATTCTCAAAAACAAATTGCTCGACTTTGGAATTTTTCAGAATGGTGCCGCCATTCTGAATTATGGAATCAGCAAGTAACGTAGCGATTTTCGAACTGCCTTTCACTACCCGCCAGGAACTTTCAATAAATGAATTATTGACCAAAGCATGGACATATAGTGGGGTTTTGTCTGGAATACCGGCATAAAGTGGATTGCTTGCGGCTATTACATTTTGCAATTTGTAGTTATTTGTAATTGATTTAATATAATCAAAAGCATTTTCTGAAAAAAGTTGAATTTCTGAAACCTGAAAGTCTTTATTCCTTAAGTTATATAGTGGAAAGTGATTACAAATATCCCTAAGTTTATTTACATACTTTTCTAATGATTTTCTTTCTGAAGGAAAATGTTCGCAAAGGGTTTCCACGAAATTTTCGTGACCTATGGCAAACTTATATTCGACAGGATCATTAGCAAAGTCGATCCTGTCAAAGGCGTCGTTATCCATACGTTTCAGATCCAGTTTGTCCAACAGTCCAAAGTATTTGAAATACCTGTTCATTACCTGTCCTTCGTCCAGGCCACCGATAAAATGAACGCCGGTATCGAACACACAATTGTCACGGGTGAAATTCTGCAAACAGCCGCCTATTTGCTTATGCTGCTCAAGAATACATACTTTATATCCTTCTTTGCTTAAGATATAACCGCATTGTAATCCGCTGAGGCCACTTCCTATAATAATGATATCAAATTTTTCCATAAATACCTGGTCACCTCACTCCGTTATAATCCATAAACCCTAGCATGCGATAAGTATATTAATTTTTGATACATAAAAAGGTAAATTAAAACTTATTCAAAATGCAGCAACAAAGATACTATCGTTTAGCTATATACAAAAGCAATTTGTTAATTTGTAAGTAAGGCGAGTCAAGGGTTGAAAATTCTATCAAGAACACTTTTTTTCATAGGGAAATCTAAGATGTGGCAAAAATATCTTTAACCCTTGATTCGCCTAAGTATCTTATAGCTCGCTTTTAAATATGAGCAACCTTTGTGTTTGCAATGAAATTGAAGATTATTGGTAAATTATTAAAGCATTAAATTAATTTGAAGTATTTTTAAATCGCGATACAATTAAAAAAATTGCTTTATATTTGAAGATTATAAAATTATTGTCATCATAAAAAACCAAATTAAAAGATTAAAGATGAGAAAAACATTTACATCCTTTGTATTTATAGTAATTCTATTGCAGACATCTCTTGCTTTTTCGCAAGAAAAAGTAAAAGGAAGTTATGCTGGTTGCAATGTTTATGGGTATAGTTTTAAAAAAGGAAGTATAGATAATAAATCAAAAATTCAAACGGAGCTATATAAATATGACATTAAAGGAAATAAAATCGAATATGAGAAATTTTACTTTATTAATGGATCATTTACTGTTAAACTGAATTCTAAGTACTCTTATGTATACAATGAAGCTGGCGATTTGGTTGAGGAAGTGAAGTATGACAAAGAAGGCATGATTGATGAAAAGAATATTTTGAAATATGATGATTTGCGAAATTTGATCGAATCCACCGAATATGACAAAAATGGCAAACTGGGTGAAAAAATTACTATGAAATATGGTGATAGAGGAAATTTGATAGAGTGGGTAAGGTATGATGATGATGGCTCGGTTGGTTGGAAAAAAACTTTCGAATATGATGAAGATGGTAAAAGGATTTTAATGACGGAGTATAATAATGGGATTTCATTTGATGACAAGCATACATATCATTACGCAGATGATAGGAATATGACTGAGGAGATTATTTATGACAGCAGAAATAAGATTAATTCTAAAAAAACATACAAATACGATGTGTCAGGAAATGTGATTGAGTATATCAAATACAATGACGATGGCACTTTAAATGAAGGTAGTATTAATAAATATGATAAAGATGGGAATATTGTCGAGGTGATGACTTATGATGAAGGTGAAGTTGAAAATAAAATAGAATACATTTACTTCTAATGGTATTAACAAGACAATTTTTAACTAATGCTGTTATCAATTAAAAATAAAGGAAGATAAAAGAATCAATAATAAATAAAATAGAATGTCTTGCTGATATAAATAACTAGGGGGATAAGAATTATATAAATTGGATATAAAAAAGGAGAAATGAAAAATATTAAAACAGTTATAGTTTTGTTAGCCGTGCTTATTATTTTTGAAAGCGCTTGGGCTCAAAGCCTCACTGATGTGGCCCGAAGCAAAGAGTTAACTTGGTACGGAGTGGATTTTTCGATAGCACGATTTATTGGTTTTTCAAATAACGAACTAAGTGATAAAATTCCCCGAAGTTGGTATTATTCATTCAGCGACAACGAGAACATGGCTCGGCCGACTTCATCACAATTTCCAATGCAAGAGTTCTCTGGTGGTAATATCAATATGATAAAGCATTATTATGGGAAAAAGAAGTTGTTTAAAGAAACTGCCAACTCTGTATTAAGAAACGATTCGGTACAATGTAAATTACGAATTACAAATATTGCTTATTTTCTTGATATTGAAAAAATAAAAAAGGTAGTAGAAGAATACAAAATTGATGGCAACGGGTTTGGGGTGTTATTAATTGCAGAAAGTATTGAAAAAGTAAGCAAAAACATTTTTATCTGGGTTGTTTACATCAATAATTCAACTGGGAAAATTATCAGTTCAAAAAGATATGTTGGAACTGACAGTTCTCTGTACTCATTAAGCAAGGGTATCAAATCAATAATAAAATTAAGTGGTTTAGATTTAAAAAATTATAAAAAATAAAAAAAACATGAAAAAAAATCCATTATTCGTTTTATTTTTATTAGCAATAATCGCTATTGCATTATTTGCTTTCAAACCTGACACTAAGGTAAAAACATATCAGTACTTAGTGGTTTATGTTGATGACGACGAACTTGAAGAAGTATATGTAAGCATTGATGGTAAAGAGTATAAAAATTTGAATTTTAAGAAACAATCAAAAGGTGAAAATGATTTGAACCCGATAATTAATTTGATTCATCAATATGAAAATGAAGGTTGGGAATTGTGCGAAATTACCGACGAAGACGGATCTTTTTATATGAAAAAAGAACGAGAATGAATTTGTGTTATTATTGGAAAGATTGAGTTGTATGCTAAGGATTGTGTTTATTTCTCCAGCAAAAACAAGGTGTTTGATGTTACTTTCCCTTTTTCAATAATACTCACTTTTACTCCTAAAATTGAAGCAATTTCCTTTAGTTTTGATGCTGAAAAGAAATGAAGTTTTTTGTCTTCTGTTTTGTTAAATTCAAAACGTGTTGATATGAATTCTGTAAATTTTGTTTTTTTATGTTCTTTATCCATGTCTTTATTTCCATCCCTAACCAAAATTATGCCTCCCGTATTTAATTTATGGATGCATCTTTTCAATAACTGAAATTGATTGTCATCTGATAAATAATGCAGCACATCACTCATGATAAATACATCGTAATTTTCAAATTCAAATTCAGTAATATCCTGGTGGGAAAAATTGATGTTAGGGGGTTTGGTCATGCAATGTGCAGCGATTTCAATTTTTTCCTCATCGAAATCAACGCCTAAGATATTTCTTTCTGGAGAAATTATTCCCAATATCATTGATAAATAACCATATCCACAGCCAATATCAAGAATTTTTGCTTTTCGCGGAATAATTTCATTGTATATCTGGTAATTGTTTTCCAATTTGAGTTTTATGCGGGTGTACCACTCGATGACAGGGCCTTTGTAAATATAATTTTTTATAATAATGTCTCTGAACTGACGGGGATCATTATAATATTCTTCTATTAATGACGCATATTCGGTTCTGAAATATTTGAGGATGTTTTTTGTCCTGTCTGTGTAATTTTCTCCCCATTTTAAATCGTCGTATTTAATTCTATCAAGAAACTTTGCCGTGATCAGGCTTTTTTTACTCAGGAACTCGCCTTTTGCTACATAATTACCAGTTCCATTACTTACAATGGGTAAAACATCTAATTTTAGTTTTTCGGCCAGAAAAAAAGCTCCTTTATGAAACCGGTGTATATACCCATCGTTTGATCTGGTGCCTTCAGGAAACACGATGATGGAATAGCCGTCATCTACTGCCGGTTTGAGTTTTTCAGCAATAGCATCATACCCTATGGATGCCGGTAAAAACCCGCCTAACTTGACAATAATGCCTATGAGCTTTGAATAATAGAAAGCATCATTGGTGATCATGATCACTTTGGGTGAGAACATCAGGAATAACGGAATATCTATGATTGACTGGTGATTTGCAATAATGAGAGCCGGTTTTTTTAACGTTTCCCCATTAAAATTAAGTATTTTCTTTTTGGTGAAATACATGATGTACATGGTGGATTTGCAACACAGTTGTAATGTTTTGTGATAAATCAAATGCCTTTTCTTTTTTGAAACCGGTAATATTTTGTAAAGGGTGAGTCCCAGTAATCCGGTAATAAAACAACCTGTCAGAAAATAAGAATAACATACTACCCCATAAAGTAATCCGTAAGCAGTAACCGGAAATTTACGCAGTTTGTTTTTCTTGTAAACAAGTAGTCTGAATAGTGCCGGAGCAATGGTATAAGACAGGAATACCACGGAAATCATCCCGATGATCGTGAGCAATGCAATGGATCGCAGGGCTGGGTGTTTGGCAAAGATCAAAACACCGATGCCCACAAACATCGTTAAAGCCGATAAAAATACCGCTGTCTTGTAAGAGTCCAGCAGATTTACGCCTTTTTTGTATTTCTGCAATAGACCATCCATGATAAAAATACTGTAATCATCGCCCAGCCCGAAGATAAAAGCAGAGATAATGATACTGAAAATATTAAATTTTACATCGAGCAGGCTCATAATACCCAGTATCCATACCCAACTGACCAGCATGGGGACAAAGGCGACCACGGCCAGTTCTATCCGGCCATAGGAGAATAAAAGAAAAATGAAAACAAGTAAGGATGAAATAAGAAGTATGGTGTTAAAATCCTTATTGATGATATCGATAAAATGCGATAACATGTTGTTTGTCTCAAATACTACAGTATTATCGTTTTCAGGAATAGCAGCAATAACTTCGTCGCGTTTCTGCGGATTAAATTTCAGCAGGGTGATCACATAACTGTTATTTTCATCCTCGTTGATGAACTGTTTGGCGTACTGGTTCTTAAGAAATTCAAAATCTTCGCTGTTAACTCCGGTATATTTTCTGTCGAGGATGGAAAAAAACTCGTGAAAGGCATCTTCCCGGAAGTTTAGTTTTTGGCCGCTTTCAATGAGGTGTTTTTTTATGTTTTGTTTACGCTCCTCATTCCAGAACGATTCCCAGAGGCCAATCTTTACTTGCTGCATCGAATCGGAGAGCAGCACTGATGATACTCCCAAAACCTGGTTCACATATTTTTTTTCTTGCAGTACACTGATTTTATGGCTCAGCTTTTCGCTATTTCTCAGGGCTTTGTTCAGGTCTTTTGCCTTGCTGACAATAAAAACCTTGCGGGATGAACTGTCGGAAATATTATTTAAAGTTTGTTCGGCAAGTTTTAATTTTTCAGAGGTGTATCCCAGTTTATTCATATCAGTTTCGAAACTAACTTTTCGTGCCATCACAAATAAAAATACGGTCAAAATAATAATTGCCCCTATGATGTATGGATTACGTTCAAAGTGATAAGCAGAGAACCTGTCAATGATGTTTGATTTAAAAGGCTTGTCCGGCTCGTTTTTCTCCTTTTTTACCATAAAAGGCAGAAAGATCAGCGTAAACAGAACTGCCCCCAAAAGGCACAAGGCAGAAGCCAAACCGAAATCCTTCAGCACATCAGATTTGACCAGCAGAAGCCCTAAAAATGCTCCGGTGGTGGTTATACTACCCAGGGTCAGCGGTAACGACAATTCTTTGATTACCTGCCTGACTGAATGAACATGCCGGTAATGCGAATAGAAATGTATAGAATAATTCATGGCAACCCCAAGAATTATCGAACCTGCGCCGATTGCTATCAGTGAAATGTTAGGATTGATGAGGGATATAACAGCGAGCGAAAACAGTGCCCCGAATATGACAGGCAGCAACAGCATGAATATGGTGCTTTTATTTCTGAAGAATATGCCGAAAAAGACAAATAACACAAGTATTGCAATTCCCATGGTGATCATAAAATCTTGTTTCAGTTGCCTGGAATTGCCTACAGATGCCGCTACTGTGCCGTAATATTGGATTTTTACTGAACTTTTACCGATCTTTTTCAGGTTTTCATCTACGATCTTATCAAGCTCCTTGATGAGTTTTGTGTTATAAAAACTCTCATTTGCTGGATAGGCGGAACTAATAAACATCAACAGGTTCCGCTTGTCTTCTGAGAAAATACAGTTGTTATACATTTTATAACCGCTGCCTACACCCGACAAGCCAATTTTTTGCAGGGCGTATTTGCTGATATTCAAAGGGTCTCTGACGATGAACTTCTTCATGAACATACCCGCCGGAGAGATAAGCATTTTATACTCGCTGTTCAGTACAGAATCCACATGTGAAGGATCAATCATCTTCTCTAAATGCACATAATCTTCTTGATTCAGAAAAAAAGGAAGATTTTCTGAAAAGACGTCAAAAGATTCGGACATTTTTTCTTCGTCGATTTTGTAGGTCACATCCTTGACAAGCGAGGGTACAAGGCGGTTTTCAATGTCCTGTGTAAACATGTCGGCATATGCAATGAGCTTTTCAGGTTTGGACTGAGGATCTTCGTCACTAATTATTATCCCAAGATCATCATTGGAATTTATCAGGCTGAATACCTCACTGATATTTTCTACCTCTTTGGTCTTTGGCAAAAAATCCGTGATGTCTTCATTTAATTTTATACGAAAAGCTAAAAGGGTAAATAATGCAACCAGAAAAAATAAGATCACAAACAACAGAAACTTTCGCTTGCTGAAAAAATCGAATATTTTTAAAAATACAAAGCTCATTCTTTCTTTATATCAATTAATTATGATTGTTAACTCTAAATTTATTAGTGTCAGTTATTTGTGCATGATCCTTATTTATTCTGCTTTTTTCTATACATTTTTATTAAGAACAAAGTTAACAAACCTGCAATTATTGCTACCATCAATCCTAAAATAAAACTGCCTATGCTGTATTGTATCAAATTAATTTTGATGGACTCCAGGGTGATATCTGACGAATACTCCAATTTTACGGCATCATGCTTATATATAAGCCCTCCCAGTACATAACTTGAATAAATTATCAGGGGAATCAGCGGCAGGACGCTTATGGCCGTGGATACGGCTGTAATAACTTTGTTGAGTCTGAAAAGAACTGCCACCAGCAGGGCGATCCATACCTGCCATCCCCAGAAAGGAGTAACACTAAAAAAAACACCTACCATGACAGAAGCGATGATCTTGTAATCTTTTTCGGGACTGTTTACAAATTCTTTCTGAAAAAAATCATGGATATTTTTTTTATTCAATGCCCTGAGAAACGAAAAAGGTTTCACAAAAAGGAAAGCCACAAGGACCAGGATCGTATTCAGCACACTGATTCTGAAAAAATCAGCAAATGGCCTGAAATGACTGATGCGCTCTGTTTTTGGCGGATAATAAACGGCGATGGGTATGGGAATCGTTTTGATTCCGCTCCATGCTGAACGCACCAGCACTTCTACTTCAAATTCATATTTCCGGCCAAAAAATCTTTTTTTATGTAATAAGTACAAGGGGTATGCCCTGTAGCCGGATTGGGTGTCGGGGAGTTTTCGTCCTGTTTCTACAAAAAACCAGAAGTTTGAGAATTTGTTGCCAAAACTGTTTTTGCCCGGCATATTTTCCTGCTTAAGATTTCTTGAACCGATAATAATAGCCTCCGGTTCTTCTTTAATTTTTTCGAGGAACAAAGGCAGGTCCGAAGGCATATGCTGGCCGTCAGAATCTATGGTAATGCCGTATTTGAATCCTTCCTCATGAGCATATCTGAGGGCTTTTCTCAGTGCATAGCCTTTGCCTTTGTTCTTAGAATAACTGATAATCCTCAAATTGTCAAAACCGGACAATATTTTTTCTGTTTCATCAATGGATCCGTCGTTAACCACGATCACATGATCAGTATATTCCAGAACTGAGTTTATAACCTGCGCGAGTGTGGCAGCATTATTATATGTCGGAATGATCACACAACATTTTAATTCGTCGAACAACTCTTTTATGTGAACTTTATCCGCCATTAATTTTGATGTATGATCCTTTTCTCACAAAAATTAAGATCTTTTACGATTTCATCCCTTTCATGTTTGTTGGGAATTTCTTTTTGAAGAGCAGTCCTGTAATATTCAACGGCTTTATCGAATTGTTTCTTTTTCCGGAAATAATCTCCTGAACAACTATAGGATAAAAAGTATTCTTTATTCAAAAGTATAAATTCTTCAATTACGGGCTGCCCGATACGTTGATTTTTTTTGCAGGCATTTAGTTCTTTCCGGATATCCTTAAATCTTTCGTACTTATTGATGCCGCCGTTGTGTATGAAAACATCACTTTTTATCACTTCTTCTTCTGAAATTATCTTACAGGAATTTTCAAACACATCAGTCTTGCTGAATATTTCGATAAGATTATAACAAAGATATTCGCCAAGATTAAAAGGCCCGGCTGCTACCCACATTTTAAGTTCGCCGGGTTGAAATATAATGGAATGATGGCACAGCAGCTGGTTCACGGTTAATTCATTTCCATTTCCTATAGGTTTATCTTCTATGCCTAAACGATCACGAAGAATATTCACCGCGGCATCAACTGTTATTTTATTATTTCTGTCGAGCAGCTCCTGAACTCTTTTGTATCGCCACATCGATGCACTATCGTTAATCTGACTGATATTTATTTCGTCTTCCTTTAACGCTTCCGACTGAAAATGATTGGTGCAGATTACCTGTTCTGTCTCCGGGTTGAAAATTTCTGTCCGGTAGGGCGTCTTTTCAATGACCAGTACCCTGTTGTCTACACCGGAACTCACCATGAACGACTCAGAAACGGATATGCGGCGTTTTTTTGCAATTTCCACGGCCTCTTCAATGCTTGAAGCGTATTGAAGCATCTCCCTGACAAGAATGGTTACCGGAGTAGATATACTCAGCGGCATTTTTGATTTAGCCGCATTTACTGTGATGGCGATGCCCTTTAAATTCATTCCCGATACCGTTCCTACCAGGCCGCCCCAGGTTATCATCACGAACTTGTGACCCTTGTCGGGAGCATAAAAAGTTATGATCTTTTCTTTGCAGAACTCATCACCGGCATAAAAATCAAAATTACGTGCATGGATAATCTTCCCGTCAGGAGTTCTGGAGCCTGAAGCCGTGAACGAGGTGCAACCCACAAGATTCATGTATTGCAGCGCATGTCCGATATCATGTGCAGCGTGGTAATTGAGTATCCGTAAATAATCGGGGCCTATCATCCTGAATTTTTTTGAGGCAGAAAGAGACACCCCATAGATCTCAAGATCGTATTCCGGAATTACATGATGTTTTAAATTACGGTTCATCCAGGCAGAAACTAACTTAAGAAAAAAGAGGTAAAATCTGCCGGGAATCCTTCTTTTAATTTCGTCAACAAAGATCTTTTCCTGGGCGTAAATGAGGTTTTTGGCCAATCTGCCGTTGATCACGCCACGTTCAAAAGGAGATCCTTCGATATACATTTCATATAAGCCGCGCGAATTTTTGTTCAGCCAATTATTACCTATATGGGACAGGTTTTCAGATATTTGTACGGGTGTATAGGCTGGCAGGCCACCTTTGGGGACAGGCGGAGGCTTTTTGTTGACGACTATTATATACGCGATAACAATAATTGTAATTATCAGCAAAAGGACAAACAGTATATATAATGCCATTACAAGATAATTATTTCACAAATTTATCGCAATTTTTTAATTTCGTAAGATTCAAAATCCGCCTTGTTGGTAAAGCCGGTGGATATTAGCAAACTCAGAGCGCATTTTCTCCATCACATTATCAGTCAATTCCTGATAGGTGGCCCCATAATTTTTACTGCCGTATTCTACCCGGTCAAGGAATTTCACTATCACATCGCCGTTTTTCAAATAAAACCACCTTTTTTTCAAAACATCTTCCGAATAATAGATCACAACAGGCAGAATGTCTATATTAAGTTTTTCTGCAATATAAAAACCACCTTTATGAAGGCGGATAATCTTTTGACCATGACTCAGCCTGCCTTCCGGAAAAACCAAAAGAGGGCAACCCATTTCAACTGGTTTTTTTAGCTCCCGGACCAATTTATCCTTATTCTCAAATATGGAGAAAAAGCCTATATATTTTGTAATAAAAAACCTTGCCCAGGCATTATCATGCCAGTTGTTATTAAGAACACGCATTTTGGATGTAAATGCCAACGACAGGGGTACATCAATCATTGACTGGTGATTGCATACGACCATGGCTGTTTTGTCAAATGTATTTTTTTCTTTGTTGATATATTTTATACGAATATTAAAATGAGTTTTTAATACTAAGCGGGCATAAAAAGTTAATAAGCGGGTATAAATATTTCTTGCGGAATTTTTCTGGTCGATGAATGGTATCGGGATTAGAAGCGTAAAAATCTGAGAAGAAACAAAAAAAATAATAAACGAGGCGAGGCCTTTTATTAGAACCAACATATATTTTAACCCTGATCTTGCCATTTTTTTGAATAGGCAAAAGTAAAGAAAAATCTAAAACAGAGACCCGGACTTTTTCTGGCACAACCGTATCGCCATCCGGCCAAACATGTATTTGAAATCACTATTGTCCGGTAAAATTTATGCTTATAAAGGATGTAAATAATTGATTTCTATTTTTCCCTCTTATCCTGAAGGAAGAATTGATTTTCAGCAATTTACATCCTTTAGGACCGAGGCAAAATAAATTGATGAAAAGCAATTCTTTCAATAAAAAATATAAGGTCAGATTTATATAGGATGCTTGGGAATTAGATATGGTAAGGCTTTTCATAAATTTCCCCAATTTTAACCGGACACCAATGATTTGAAATTATTATTGTCCGGTTAAAAAGACATATCGTCCCTGACGGGACTTTTTCTTT
>CAZMPB010000042.1:0-20054 GCA_964567775.1 uncultured Bacteroidales bacterium | reverse complement strand
GGTCTTACGCATCGCCTTACGCAGAACAGGGACAGGGTCCCACCGTAGAAACAGTGTCCTGCGAACTTAAATGAAAAAATTAAGAAACTGTTTTTATTTTATAAAATTATTTATTTTAGTATTGTGCATTATTGTAGAAAATCAATACACAATACCATTATCTTAAAAAAACCAAAACAGTTTCTAAAATATTTTTTGGGGAATTTATTAACCCCAAAAGACTTAGTTAATCTATTGATAGTCACGGGGTGACTTAAAAACTGTAATTATAGGAAATGCCTGACAATCAACTAGTCACCCCATGACTTACGGATTGGGGGAAGATGAAAAAACCTAAAATAATCTTCAGAATTATATGGAGTTATCTATTTGTTTTTGTCTCACTAATTTTTCTGTTTTTTCCAATAATCAACCCTATTGCAGCATAATGCATCACCACGCCGCATAAAAACACCCACCAGTTAAAAGTAAGCGGAATATAAGATGTCGCATATTCTAAAATACCCTGTGTATCTCCAATACCCATTTGCTGTAAAAACGAATACTTGTCCGACATAAAACCGACATAATCCATGGTATAAGAAACGATAACCACCAATGACCCAAGAATTAGCAAGGGCCATACAAATCTACCGGTTTTTACTTTTTGGTTTTTATTTTTATAATATAGGATCACGAGCGCCAAAATGATCATCGTAAGAGAGTTGATCACCGGACCTATCACAGGGCCTATCCAGGTGACCGGAATAAAAAACAGCACATCCCAGGTCGTCAGGCTTTGCGGCCAGCCGAGCAGGGCATATAGAAATACATAATAAAAAATATCCCAGATGCCAAAGCTGAAAATAAAATAAGCGAAGCGTTCAATGGCGCTACGTCCGGCAATTACGGCGATTCCGATCAACATGACCATCGTGGCTGCCTCGCGGAAAAATTCCGTGACCATGATCTGGTCGCCGATAAGTTTCATCGGAAAGGCAAAGCCCTCGGGGTAATAAAGCGCCCGGATGTAAACAACCACGGCACTTTCGAGATAAGCCATCGCTATGGCAAACAGAATTACCCAAATAATTTTTGTTATGTTGTTTTTCGCTTTCATAGTTTTTTAATTCGATAAACAAATGCGATCAGCCCGGAATACGACAAAATATAAAACAACCAGATATTTATCCAGGCTTCTCCTTCTATACCATTACCGGGATTACTTATCAACACCACTATCAATGCAAATAACGATGCAATCAATGTTACCAGGGGCATGAACTTCCAGAACAGTTCGGGTGCGGTTTTCTGCATGATCTGATTTTTCCGCACATAATACAAAGGCAAAAAGTACGAAACCATAAAAAGTATGCTGAATATAAATATCCCGCTTATTTCAGCAAATGTAACCCCGAAGAACTTGCCTCCGTCTTCTATAATTGACAAACCATCGTTAAACAAAAGAACCAGTATAAAATAGGCTGCCGTGGTGGCAATACTTGACACCAGAAATGTGAACAACAGCACTTTAAACAAATTTATTTTCATGACTTTCGGTTTTTATGGTTTAATACGAGCCGCGTTTTTTATATATCTGCCTTGCAATAATTTTGGTTCCGGGAAGGTTTGCCCTCAGATCGTTATACGTGTCCAGCGAAATTCCCGTAACTTTCAGTTCTTTTAATTGTGTCATTTTGTATAAAACCGTATAGTCAACAATCTGGTTGTTTGAAATATCAAAAACTTCGAGCTTTGTCAGTTTCTGTAAAGGCGTCAGATCAACGATCTGGTTTCCGGAAGCATTCAGTTCCTTCAGCAAGATATTTTTCTTTAAAACCTCTAAGGATACTATTTGATTAGATGAAATATCCAGCTTTTCTAAACCGGCAAGCGCAACAGACGACAGGTCGGTAATATAATTGGATGAAACATTCAGTTCGCGAAGCTTAGGGAGGTTTTTTAGGGTATCGAGGTTGGTGATCCCCGTGTTGCTGAGATTGAGCGCCTGGAGTTCCGTCATTATTCCTATAATGCCCACAGAGGAAAGCCTATTATTGGACAGGTCGAGTTTTTTAAGCTTAGGATAATACTTCAGCGCTTCGATGCTTTTAATATTGTTTGACATCAGCACCAGGTTTTCAAGATTTGAAAATACCGGCTGAACATCCGATTCTGTTTCCCAGGAGAAGAAAAAGTTGATCACGGTGTTTTTTGCCGTTGTAAGCACATACAGATTATTAATGTTGTTGCCCGAAAGGTCAATATTTTTAAGGCTTTTAAATTCTTTGAATTTACCAAGCAGGTCCAGGTCGTCAAATTTGAAATTATTATTCGAAAGATCTATTTCTTCAAGTTGCGGTAATACGGGCAGATTTTTAAGCGCACTCTCATTCTTCATTCCACCTATATTAAGCGATGTCAGGTTTTTAAGTGCCGTGATTGATTTGATATTCATAATTTCATTTCGCGAAATATTAAGCGTTTTGATCGTTTTTATCTGTGAAAAAGGCAACATGTCTATCCTGTCAGAATTACCCGATACATCTAGTGTTTCAAGCACTGGAAAATTTCTTATCATCCCAAAATCTGCAATATAGTTATTCGAAATATTCAGGGTCTTTAAATGCTTTAACTCGGGAAAACTGTCCAGATTGTACATCCCGTTGGCAGAAGCATCAAGGTATTCCAGCCTGCCAAAATCTTCCAATACCGTATAATCTTTAACCTGATTGCCTGAAACATCAAGGTACGAGACATTTTTAAGATTTTCAAGAGCGCCGATGCCGGTAAGATTTTGTTTACTCAATAACAATTTAGGGATTTTTCCGCTTTCACTCAGCGCATAAATCTCTTTTTCAGTATTATAAGCTCCCAGGTTCCACGATTGCCATCCCACGCTGCTGCGGTTATCCAGAAAATCAAACAGCCGCTTGTGCAATTTTGCGGTATAATTGCCCCTGTAAAATAATTTATCAAAATAATCATCTTCATAATAATCGGTTTCCTCATCCTGATTTTTCAGAAAATCTTTTTCGTCGGCCGGAAGTACAAGCAGGTCGGGCAGATTCGTAGGGGAGTTTAATTCAACGAGGTAATTTTTATCAATACTTTTCGAGTTCTGAATATTGAATTTCGTAATGACCGAATCCCAGTTAAAGCATGCGAACAACACAAAAAAGATAAAAAACGCCCAGCCGTTAGCCTTTATCAGGTACAAATTTGTTTTTTTCCCGTAAAGCTTGTAGATCGTAGTTATCAGACCGATAAGTGTGAGTGCAAGCCAGATATAAATACCAAGCCGTTTATAAGTAAGATTATATTCGCTGACATACAGCAGATTGCGGTATCCGGTGGAGATCAGCACAAAAACATTTTGTAGTAACCATATAAAAGCCAGCCACTTAATGCTTTTGTTTTTTTCTGAAAAATTAATATAACCACGGAAATAAAATAAGATGATCAAAATGGCAAAAATAATGGATATGATCAGCGTGGTGGTTCCCTGGTGCAGATAATCCGAAAGAGTCATTCCTTCGGGCAGTTGTTTGGTAACCCACAAATAAATAATATCAAGCACATTAACAACCAACAGCATCACGTTTAGTAATGCCAGAAGAACGACTCCGGAAACACGTTCACCTTTTTCGTTTACCTTTTTCCCAAAAAGCATATTCCCGTTTTCAAGGGATTTTTCTTTATTCAGATTTTTTGGAATATTAATATCCCAGCGGTAAACACCCGGAAAGTTTCTGCTGTAGAAAAACCCGTACAATACCAGAAATCCCAGAAACGTAAACCTTACCCATGGCCAGGAAATAAAATCGAGATTGATTTTATCGGTCAGGTCTCTGAACAAGGGATTCGACTGGCGGTAAAGAATAAAGAAAACAATGATCACAATAAAGATCCCGACACCAATACACAATTTTATCCAGAATTTGTTCCCTACAGGATTGTTTTTCTGCGACCTGCGTTCAATAAAATCAACAATCATAAACCCTATTGAAGACAAGTAAGAATAAACAGAATAGATTCCCGCCATGATCACCGATGAGCCGCGGCTGATACTCAGTGCGGAAAGGATGCTCAGCGAAACCATATTGGCGGAAAAGGCCAGCCACGTACCGTATAACATCACACATACACCTGAAACTATGGATCCGCTGGCCGCAACATACCATGCCGTATCCTTAACGAGTGATTTGTTCCGGATCAGCAACATGATGATCAGCGCCAGTGAAAACAGCAACATGTTGATGCCGGGCGACTGATGATAGAATAACCAGCTATACAAAGCAACTGATAAGACAAGAAGCACATCGTTTTTTTTCATTTTTTTGTTTTTTTATTTGTTTAAATGTATTAGTTTTTCAAGAAAAGTCAAATGCCTGTTAAATGCAGCCCTGCCTTCATCCGTGATCTGATAGGTCGTCCTCGGCTTTTTCCCGACGAACTCCTTGCTTACGGAAACAAAATTGCATTTTTCAAGCGCATTGATATGGCTGGCTAAGTTCCCATCGGTAACTTTCAGCAGCGTTTTCAGCGTATTGAAATCAACGCTTTCGTTAACGCTCAACACCGACATCACACCCAGGCGTATCCTGCTCTCGAAGATCTTATCAAGATTATTTATGTCGAATTCTTCGCTCATCTTTCATATTTAATACGCATGACTATACCATAAATAATGTGAAGGAGGCCAAAGCCAATTGCCCAGAAAATCAGGCCATAACCGATAAAAAAACAAGCTACCAGTCCAAGAATTATTTCGCTGTATCCTAAATACCTGATTACTTTGAAAGTAAAAACAGACGCGCTGACAAGTGAAATACCATAAAACACAAGCATGGCGGGCGCTATCAGGATGATTACATGATAATACAATAGCACCAGACAAAACAAACCTCCGGCGACCAGAGGAATAAACAGGTTAATAAGAAATTTTTTCACTGCCGCGTTCCAGACCGCCTGGCCATTTTTGCGGGCTTTGCGTATGGTAAATATCGTTCCGGCTGTCAATGCAAGGATTAGGACAATGATCGCATCAGTAACAAAAAAAGCCACATTCCCGAAATTAAAAACCTGACCTCTTGAAAGGTGAATATAATAGTTGTCGCTGAAAATGTCCAGGCTCAGGTATGCATAAGCAGCCAGAGCGCCGCACAAGGCAATGATCCCAATGAAAACTCCTGCCAAACCGCTCAATGATAGAAATTTTGTTGAAGACTCCATCAGGGAGCGTATTTCCGACAGATTTTTTAAATGTTCTTTTTGCTGATCCATATTTCTGTTTTTAAAAGTACTTTGCGCCACAAAGTTAATACGAGAAAAAAGAAAAGTCAAGAAAAATTTTTGATTTTTGTTTTATATTGCTGACATACAGATAAATAATTTTTTTCGTGGTGTTGTTTTTGTCGGATAAATTCATGAATTTATCCGACAGAAAACGCAAATGATTTATATTTGTGTTTTAAGTATCACAACAAAAATATTCACCGGTGCCAAAAAGTCACCGGTTCAAATTAACACAAATGAAAGAAGAAATAATACCGACAGAAATAATTGAACAACGCATTTTTGTTATCAGAAAGCAGCGCGTAATGATTGACCGCGATCTGGCCGATTTGTACGATATTGAAACAAAGTATTTGAACAGGCAGGTTAAAAGAAATAGTTCGCGTTTTCCTTCTGAATTTATGTTTCAGTTGTCCGGTGAGGAAAAAAAAGAACTGGTATCAAATTGTCCCCGGTTTGAAACAATGAAACACTCGGTAAAATTGCCTTATGCATTTACCGAAAATGGAGTGGCAATGCTGGCAACAGTTTTAAACAGCGAGCGCGCCATTAAAATGAGCATATTTATTATTAAGACCTTTGTAAAATTACGCGAGTATTTATCTACACACAAAGAACTTGAAAAGAAAATCAGTGATATGGAGGCAAAGTACGACAAGCAGTTTCAGGTAGTTTTTGAGGCATTAAAACAACTCATCAGAAAGGAAAATGAACCCAGAGAACCTGTTGGCTTTAAAATTAAAAAGAAAGAATAGTATATCTTTGTAACATAGTATTAACCAAAACCAAACTATCGGATAAAAAAAACACATAAAAATATAGCGTTGCTAATGTTTCTTTTGCAGTAAAATCGCCAGTTTTAATGAACAGAGAGAAGCAATCAGAGGCGCACCAGCAAGGGTGTGGCTTTTGTTGTTTTCAATTCTGTTCGGGCGTCTGGCGATGCCTTCTGCAAGTTGAATAATGGCAGAGGTTCACGCCCTTTTTTATTTATAAACAAAAAAACAAAATAGACATGAAAAAACTTTACAAAAACATTTTAGTAATTTCCACGATGGGTATATGCTTGATGATTTGGGCAATGCCCGCAAAGACACAAACGGTATATGATACAATCTATATGGATGTCCAACCATCAGGAAATCATATCCCTCACTGTGCAACAAACAGCGACACCACGATATATGTAGCCCCAACGGGCGCCGATGTAGATGATTGGTTTGCTGAAGGAGAGATAATAACATATAGGGGAGACTCCACTCTCATAGCAATGCCAAGTTCCTATGGAATCGGTATAAATGGGCAACGCATTGATTGTTATTATAATGGCAATATTGATTATTGGATAAAGGTACATGCAGTCAATTCACTCACTTCTGCAGGTTTTCCTGCTACTGATACAGTATGTGGAACCGGTGTCCTAACGCTTGACCTTTTGAATGGATCAACCTATCAAACCACATTCAACTGGTGGAAAGATGGAACCTTACAACCTGAACATACGCAAACATTCACAACCAGTGTGGGAATCATTATAGGAGAGTCAACAAATGCTTGTGGTACAGTTTCGAATACGGTTACTATTATCGAATACAATCCAAATCCGCCGGTATTGAATGATACTGTTGTTTGTCTGGGAGTACCTGTTATTTTAAACCCCGGCATATATGACTTGTATCTCTGGACAGGAGGATCAGATAATCCCACATTATCTCCTACTGTATCTGGCACTTATTCCGTGACGGTTACAGACAACAACTACGGATGTACTTCTACCACAAGCGCCATAGTAACCTTTTTAACTCCGCCAAATCAGGAAATAAAACTCGTTACCATTGATACCAATAACGGCAACAACCGCATCACATGGGATATTCTACATAGTAACGCGGAAACAATAAATATATACAGGGAACTAACTACCAATAATTATCAACTTGTTGGCTCGGTTCCATACACAGCAGGCAGCTTTACCGATACGGTGAACAGCCGCAACCAGGCATGGCGCTACAAAATTGCCATAGTGGATACTTGCAGCAACGAAGGCGACAAATCGCCCTACGTGCAAAGCATACACAGTTGGGTAACACCCAATATCCCCAGTGGTTATACGGTGCAATGGACGCCTTACCTGATTGAGTCAAAAGATGCCGTTAGCCAGTACAATATTTACCATGGCCCGCAACTGGCGCAATTGAGTTATCTTACCTTTGTTTCGGGCACGGTTACAGTATACACCCTGTCCTCATTCCTCGATTCTGTTTATGTTATAGGCGCACAACTCGGCGCAAAAGGCGCATACGATGATGCCCTCTCCAATTGGGTATCGGAAAACGATGCCGTAGGTATTTCAGAAAACGAAACCAATAGTTTTGATTTGTTTCCCAACCCCGTTTCTGATTTGTTGCAGATACAAACCACCGAAACCATAACAACCATAGAAATAATGGATGCCACCGGCAGGCTATTAATTGCGACCAACCAACATTCCATAGATTGCAGCGCGCTGGCAAAAGGTATGTATATTATCCGTCTAATCAGCGAAAAAGGCGAATACAAAACAAAATTTGTGGTGAGCCGTTAATCTTCAGTGTCGGGGTGCATACGCGTCAACTTAAATTATCCAATTTGGGCTGAAGCCCTTGATAATGGGAGAATTGACTAATAGCCCCGACCTTAAGGTCGGGGCTATTATTGATATTTTCCTAAATCCATAGGGCTTTAGCCCTTTTACAAAGCGCCCCAACTTAATTCAACCGATGACTTTAGCCATCATCAAAATATATTTTTCAGAAAAGATTAATCCCAAAATAATCTATATTTGCTAAATGAAACAGCAATAAAATTATAGTAAGAATTATGAATGACCTGATATTAACCAAAGAAATAATAACACAAATATTTTATATCCGGGGCAGAAAAGTGATGCTTGATTTTCACCTGGCTGGAATGTATGAAGTTGAAACCAGAGCATTAAAGCAGCAGGTTAATCGAAACATAGAAAGGTTTCCTGAGGATTTTATGTTCAGGCTTACAGAAAAAGAATGGAAGGAGCTTATCACAATTTGTGATAACCTGGGCGCTTTCAAATTTTCTCCTATCGCACCTTATGCGTTTACCGAACAGGGTGTGGCTATGCTTAGCGGAATATTGCGCAGCAAAAAAGCTATAGCAGTAAACATTGCTATTATGAGGGCTTTTGTAAAAATGCGTGAACTGATTGATGAAAACAAAGACCTTAAAAAGAAGCTTGATTTATTAGAGGCCAAATATGATAAGCAATTCCATATAGTTTTTGAAGCCATGAAGCAACTTATTCAAAAGGAAAATGAACCCAGAGAACCTGTCGGCTTTAAAATTAAAAAGAAAGAATAAATCGGCTAAGATCCTGATTTTAAATTATTTTATTAATAGCTTCGCCCTTTTATAAAATTTTTCTGAAATATTTCATACCTTCTATTATGGATTTTTTCTTTAAAAACATCTAATGGGCGATTTTCAAGAAATTAATAACCAAAAAACCAAAAACCATGAAAACCAAGATCTTTCTTTTAATGTTTTCTTTCGCATTCCTGCTTCTCTTAAACAGTTGCGGAAGCAAATCCGAAAAATCAACGGATAATTTAATGCTCAATATGGATATACCTTCCTCATCCAAAACAACTTCTGAAGAATTATCAGACAAGGCAGGTGCGGCCGTATATCAACAAAAAGACAAAGGTGTGGAGCAAAGTTCCCCGCTGGTTGAATCAGAAAAGATCCCTCAGAAAATCATCAAAACCGCCGATATCAGTTTTAAAGTTGATAAATACGACAAGGCCCGCACCGAAATACTTGCCATCATAAAAAAACATAATGGCTATGTTGCATCCGAAAACCAGACCGGCGACAAATACCGCACAAACAATGTGATGGTCATCAGGGTGGATGCCGTAAATTTTGATGCGCTGCTTGACAACCTATTGAAAGAAGCTGTTTTTGTTGATTTTAAAAAAGTTAACTCCGAAGATGTTACCGAAGAATTCGTTGACATCAATGCCCGGCTGAAATCCAAAAAAGACGCCATGCTCCAGTACGAGACCATACTGAAAAAAGCCTATTCCATCAACGACATTCTCGAAGTACAGCAATATATCCGCACACTACAGGAGGAGAAAGAATCGCTGGAAGGCCGGTTAAAGTACCTCAACAACAAAGTAGCGTTGAGCACCATCAACCTTACCTTTTACGAGCAGGGAAACATTCTGCCATCACAGAGCGAGGGCTTTGGCTATAAGCTAAAAAAAGCCTTATCATGGGGTTGGCAGGGATTGGTTACGTTTTTCCTTGCGATTATTTATCTGTGGCCCCTTTGGATCATCTGCCTTGTTACTTTTTACATTGTTCGCCATTTTGTGAAAAAAGCCCGTAAAAAAAGAGCGGCAAAGCTTGTTCAGCAACAACAGAAATAAATTATTATTGTCGGGGTGACTGCGCATCGGCTCTTTTGTTCTAAGTCACCCCGACAATTACAAGACATCCTATTTTTATTTATTTTTGCCCAACCGATAATTACACCATGAATACCTCTCCAGAAACCATCACCAGTCTCAGCAACAAAAAAATTAAAAACATTACTTTGCTGATGCGCAAGCAATCTGCACGCAAAGAGCAAGGACTGATGGTTGTGGAAGGTGAAAAAGAGATCGGGCAGGCATTGGTATCGGGAGTTATTGTTGATTCGGTTTTTATCTGTCACGAAATCGCTACAGACAAGGCACTTATTGAACAATGCACCGCCGCTTGCCCGGCGGAAAATTTGTTTTTTATCACCAAAGATGTTTTTGCAAAGGTGGCCTATCGAGACGACAGCGGCGGTATTATCTTGCTAGGAAAAGCCAGTTATCTGCTCCTGGAAGACATAACTCTTCCTCCAAATCCATTGGTCGTCATTCTTGAAAATGTTGAAAAGCCAGGTAACCTGGGGGCTGTGCTTCGTACCTGCGATGCGGCGGCTGTTGATCTGCTCATCATCTGCGATCCGGATACCGATATTTACAATCCCAATGTCATACGATCGGGCATTGGCTGTGTGTTTACTCAAAAAGTAATTGCCAGTACCTCCGACGATGCCATAACCTGGCTGAAAAAAAATAATATCGCGATTTTTGCTGCCGCGCTGCAAACGGAAGATTTTTATCACCAGGCCGATATGGCCATCCCTGCCGCCCTGGTTTTCGGGACCGAAGCCACCGGCCTTACCGAAAAATGGCGGCATGCCGCCGACAAAATCGTTAAAATTCCCATGCTGGGAACTATCGACTCACTGAATGTCTCCAATTCGGTAGCGATCATGGTCTACGAGGCAAAGAGACAGCGGGGGTTTGCATGATTTTCCTGCAAATAACATTGGTGGTTTCGACTACGCTCAACCACCCCTACCAAAAAAATTATCTGTTTGATCGTTTTTTTTGCTTTTTCTATTGAGCAATTTTATAAAAATGTGAAAAAGCAAATCAACACATAAGGATGTAAACCCTTCCGTTCGGCACAGGCTTCTGTCTGTGTTTTCCTGCAAATAACATCGGTGGTTGAGCGCAGCCGAAACCACCGACACCAAAAAAAATCATCTGTTTGATCGTTATTTTCAAATTCTGCTTTTTCTATTGAGCAATATTTTAATTTTTTGCTATTTTAATTGAACATTTTTTATTATTTTTGCTGTTTTAATTGAACATTTTTTATTATTTTTGCTGTTTATATTAATCATTTTTTAGTTTTTATCATGGAACAGTTAAAATACAAGTCAAATCAGTTGGTTTTGCAGCTCAAAACAAATTTTAACCGCTACCTGTATGGAAAAATTGACTGGTCGTGGCGGCTTAACAGCATAATCGGGGCGCGCGGTACTGGAAAAACAACCCTCTTGTTGCAACGGCTAAAAAATGAGCACGGACTGAATGACGATTCCGTTTATGTGAGTTTGGATGACCTTTATTTCAGCAATAACAGGTTTTACGATTTTGCAGAGGATTTTCATCTAAAAGGTGGTAAATACATTTTTGCCGACGAAGTTCATAAATACAAAAACTGGTCGCAGGAAATGAAAAATATTTACGACACCATTTCCGGATTAAATATTGTTTTTACAGGCTCTTCAATAATTGATATTCGCAAGCAGGATTCCGATCTGGGCCGCAGGGCAATATTTTATAATCTTACAGGGCTTTCTTTCAGGGAATATCTTTCATTGGCGGATATATACAAGGCCGAGCCTGTTACGCTTGATAATTTAATTCATAATCATGTGGAACTGTCGGCTGAAATAATAAAAAAAATTAAACCGCTTCAACATTTTGAAAACTACCTGAAATACGGCTATTATCCGTACTTCTATGAAAATCCCAACTTGTTTTATCGCCGGCTCGAACAAACATTGATGTTGATTCTTGAAAATGATCTTAATTTTATTCAGGGATTTGATTACAGTAATATTCAAAAAATTAAACAGCTTCTTTACATTTTATCGGTCAATGTGCCCTTTAAGCCCAATATTTTAAAATTAAGTGAGAAAACAAAAATTTCGCGTAACACCCTGCGTTCCTATCTGCATTACCTTGAAAAAGCCCAGATAATTCAATCAGTATACCAATCAGGCGTCAGCACAAGTATTCTTCAAAAACCCGAAAAAATTTACCTCAATAATGCCAACTTATCTTATTTACTTGCCAGTGATACGCCCGATAAAGGCACGTTGAGGGAAACTTTTTTCCTGAATCAACTTCGGTGCAATCACTTGGTTGAATCTTCCAAAGCAGGCGATTTCATTGTGGATAACACCTATATTTTTGAAATAGGCGGTAAAAACAAAACAAAAAAACAGATTCAGGAAGTCCCCGATTCGTATGTTGTGGCTGACAATATTGAAATAGGCGCCTATAATAAAATACCGTTGTGGTTGTTTGGATTTTTGTATTAAAAAAATGTAATCAGGCTCTGGCCTGCGTTTTCCAGCAGGATAAATTCATGAATTTATCCTGCAAATAACAGCGGTGGTTGAGCGTAGTCGAAACCACCGCATATGATGGCAAACCAACTTGCCAATAGTTTTTTTATTACCTTTGCTGCAATAATGTTTCGTTAAAACTGTTATTATCCAAAAACAAAAGGCTTCGAAATGAAAATCTGTAAACCCTTTTTTATTTTTTCTTTTGTTTTGCTTTTTGCATCAGCAGGCAGTTTTGCCCAAACGGCGTATTATTCTGATTCCACTTCAAAATCAGGTTTTGATAGTTTCGGCAATAGAGCATCCTTACTGAAATACAAGCGTCTCGGGGTTTCTATGGAAATGGGCGTGGGTATAAGTGGCTCAATATACGGAGCGGGGGCTTACACCTATATGTCGCCGTTTCTGAGCTATCGCGTATCGCCGAAATTCCGCCTCGATGTGGGGGCCAGCTATATCCAGGGGTTTAACAACTCCGGAATAAACGATTTTTACTTTGGCAAAAATCCCGCATATCTATCCGTGTTTGCCCGCGGCAATTACCTGGTATCAGACAAACTGATGATTTCCGGCGCTGTTTATAAAACTTTTGACCTGACACAGCCGCAGACTTCCGATCTGAACAGCCAGAAAAGATCATTGAATAATTATGGCATTATGGTCGGCGCCGAGTACAAGGTCACTGAAAATCTTACAATTGGCGCCCAGCTTAATTTTTCCGACCGTAATACAAATTATAACCCTTTACATCCGCAGGATAATTATCCTGGAGGATTGCAGCAAGGCCTTAATCCTTACAGCCCATTCGGCCCAAACAGATATCATGTAGGGTTTGGCGGCTGGTAAATTGTTATTCCTTTAATAAATTTTCGATCTGCTTCAGCTTTTCTTTCATTGGCAACATCCCGTCGATCCAGTTAATGTCTATTCCACGCCGTTCCATACCTCTGAACCAGGTCATCTGGCGTTTTGAAAATTGATGTATGGCGATATTCAGCAGTCGTACCATTTCATCATAAGAATATTCTTCAAGCAGATATTTAGTAATATATTTATATTCAAGCCCGTAACGAATCAGCCGGCTGGCGCTGACGCCCGTATCAAGCAAACCCTGCACTTCTTCTATCATGCCTTCCTCGAGTCGTTTATGCAAACGTTCTGTTATTCTTTTCCGGACAATATCCCGAGGCATTTTAATTCCAAAAACAAATTGTTTTTCAGATTGATAATGATTTTTTTTAAGTGTTTTTCCGGATGAAAAGTGCGCAATTTCGATGGCCCGTATCAGCCGTCGGCGGTTTTCGGTATCTGTTTCGTTATGGAGGATTTTATAGGAGACTAAAATATCTTTCAACTCTTCATCTGTTTTATTCTCAAGGGTTTTCCTGAAATTTTCATTTACAGGCACATCGGGAACCGCATAATTTTTCAGCACGGCCTCGATATACATGCCGGTGCCCCCGCATAAAATGGTTTTTTTTTTCCTTTGGACAATTTCAGTGTATTTAATTTTAAAATCCTCCATAAACCTGAAAAGATTATACTCCTCTCCCGCCGCTGCAATATCAATCAAATGATATGGGATCCCGACTCCGTTAATAACATAATCTTCAAGGTCTTTTCCTGTTCCGATGGTCATTCCGCGATATACCTGGCGTGAATCGGCGCTAATGATCTCTCCTTCGATTTTTTCAGCCAGGGCAACGGCCAGGCTGGTTTTTCCACAAGCTGTGGGGCCAAGTATTGTAATTAATTTTTTTGCTTTCACATTTTCGAAAGTAGATTTTTCGAAATTACTAAAAATATAATTGGTTACCATTAATTTGTTACAATTAAAAAACAAACAAGTAAAACTGTATATTTGCATCCAAATTTTAAAATTATGACAGAAAAAATTCACCGAATCCTGCGAGACTCGAAAGCTGCCCGCTGGACTGCATTATTTATTGTATCTTTTACCATGTTTGCGGGGTATTTTCTCGCCGATGTGATGGCTCCACTCCAGGGGATGCTCGAAAAAGAACTTGGTTGGAATGCCAGTGAATATGGTTTTTTTACCAGTGCTTACGGCTGGTTTAATGTTTTTCTGTTTTTCCTGATTATCGGAGGTATCATTCTCGATAAAATGGGTGTTCGCTTCACAGGACTGATGGCGGCTATGATCATGGTGGCTGGTACCGCAATAAAATATTGGGCCATTTCAACACATTCGCTTGATGGAGCCATATTGTTCGGCTGGAAAGCACAGGTGACCTGGGCTGCGATCGGTTATGCGATTTTTGGCGTTGGGGTTGAAGTAGCGGGGATTACAGTAACAAAAGTTATCGTCAAATGGTTCAAGGGTTATGAAATAGCCATGGCGATGGGAATACAGCTTGCGGTTGCCCGACTTGGAACAGCTTTGGCGCTTTCTACATCGGCTCCTATCGCAAAAGCTTTTGGAACTGTTTCCATGCCGATATTGATTTGCCTTATCGCCTTATGTATTGGGTTGTTGACATTTTTTATTTACACTTTACAGGATAAAAAACTTGACGCATCCATCAAAGCTGCCAACATCGACAATGATGCTCCGGCAGAAGAAGAATTCAAGATCAAAGATATTTTCAGTATATTGAAGAATAAAGGCTGGTGGTACATTGCACTGCTTTGTGTGCTTTTTTATTCGGCAGTATTCCCATTTCTTAAATATGCAACCAGCCTGATGGTTAATAAGTTTGGCGTTGATGAAGCCGTGGCAGGTATTATCCCGGGGCTTTTACCCTTTGGAAACATCCTGTTGACGCCACTGTTTGGTGGTATTTATGATAAAAAGGGCAAAGGCGCAACTATTATGATCATTGGTGCATTAATTCTAATTATGGTTCACGCACTATTTGCGGTTCCATTTTTAAGTCATTGGGTAATGGCTATCGTATTGATCATAGCTTTGGGTATCGGCTTTTCCTTAGTCCCTTCAGCCATGTGGCCGTCTGTTCCTAAGATTATTCCTGAAAGACAACTTGGAACAGCCTATTCGTTAATTTTCTGGGTTCAGAATTGGGGATTAATGGGCGTTCCTGCTCTTATTGGCTGGGTGCTTGATAAATATTGTGTTACAGGTCAGAATATGGTTGGAGGCCAAATGGTAACATCTTATAACTATACGATACCAATGCTTATATTTATGAGTTTCGGGGTTTTAGCCTTAATCTTTGCTTTTTTGCTTAAAGCCGAAGACAAAAAGAAGGGTTACGGATTACAGTTGCCGAATATCAAAAAATAAGATTGCAAGTCACGGGGTGACTAAATAATTATAACGTAAACAAAATAAAGATATTAAGTCACCCCGTGACTAAATCATAATTTTTTTTATGAGAATACTAGTCGTTTCTGCCACCCTTGCCGAAATACAACCCATGATCAACAATCTTAAAATTACTGTTGATAAACAAAAAAATATATATCACACAAACGTTGCATCGCACGAAATCACCCTGCTGATCACGGGCATAGGAATGGTGGCAACCGCCTATCATCTGGGAGAAATAAATAAGGCAGATTTTGACATGGCTCTTAATGTGGGTATTGCCGGAAGCTTTACCAGGAATCTCGCGATCGGAGAACTGGTGAATGTTACCACAGATTGTTTTGCAGAGCTGGGAGCAGATTACGGTGACAAATTCATTCCTCTGAACCATCTGGATTTTGCGAAAGACTCCACAGAACCATTCATTGATAAAAATGGACAGATAAACAACCCGACACCAACCGTTAATCCAATCCTCTCCAATTTAAGGAAAGCAAAAGGAATTACTGTAAATACAGTCAACGGAGAAACCAAACGCATAGAAAAAATAATAGAACTTTTTGCTCCCGACGTGGAAAGCATGGAGGGTGCTGCTTTTTTATACGGGTGCCTGAAAAAAGGTCTGCCATGTTTTCAACTGCGCACCATTTCCAATTATATTGAGCCGCGGAATCTCAACAACTGGAACATTCCCCTTGCTATTGCCCTGCTTAACAAAAAGTTGCCTGAAATCATCAAAGCTTTCTGATTTTTTTATTCACACAACCCTTATTATTAAAATCTAAACAATACTTTTGCAAAAATATACTTCTACTCCACCGCAGCGAACTAAACTCAATCTCTTAATCTCTAACCTCTTAATCTCTAACCTCTTAAATCTGAACTCTTAAATCTAACTTCCAAATGTCCTACATAATAAAACTTGGTTTTTCGCCTTGCCCAAACGATACCTTTATTTTTGATGCCCTGATCAACAATAAGGTTGACACAGAAGGCATTGACTTTATCTGCGATGCGGAAGATATTGAAAAGCTCAACCAGCGTGCGATCGACGAGGATCTGGACATGACAAAGGTCAGTTTCCATGCATTTTTACATATTGCCGAAAAATATCAGTTGCTCGATGCCGGTAGCGCACTAGGCAACAATTGCGGTCCGGTACTGATCAGTAAAAAAAACTATGCTGATGCTGAGATCAATGATCTGTCTATTGCCATACCGGGAAAATACACAACAGCTGCCTTCCTTTTGAAATTTGCCTATCCCGAAGCCACCGCCCTGCATGAAATTATTTTCAACAGAATAGAACATAAAATCTTAAAAGACATTGTTGATGCCGGCGTAATTATTCACGAAACCCGCTTCACCTATGAGGAAAAAGGGCTTGTAAAAATCCGTGATCTCGGCGAATTCTGGGAACATAAAACAGGGTTCCCGATACCTCTCGGAGGTATTGTTGTAAGAAGGGATATGCCCGACAAACTAAAATCAAAACTGGGCAGGATAATGAGGGCTTCCGTGGAATATGCCCTGCAAAACCCTGATTCTTCTAAAGATTTTATCAAAGAACATTCTACTGAAATCGCCGACGATATCGTCAGAAAACATATTGAATTATACGTAAACCATTACAGTATCAGCCTTGGAGATAAAGGACAGGAGGCTGTAAAATTCCTGTTTGAATACGGCCTGAAAAATAAAATCATTGATAATATCCCTGAAAATATTTTTTGGAAGGGATAATTCTACACAGAAATTAATAGAGCATTTATGGTACTTGTTCATGCTTTTCTGATTTCGCATAAATGTTTTTTATAAGTATCTTTGTAAAAAATAATTCTGAAATGGCAAACACTAAAGAAAACGATAAAGATCATAAAGTCGTTGTGGGTATTACTCATGGCGATTTTAACGGCATCAGTTACGAAATCATCATTAAAACCCTCATGGATCCGCATATACTCGAAATATGCACCCCTGTCGTTTACGGCTCTTCAAAAATTGCATCCTATTACCGCAAGGCGCTAAACATTAACGATTTTAATTTCAACCTGGTTAAAAAAGCCGAACTCGCCAGTTCCAAACGTCAGAATATTGTAAACGTCACAGAACAGGAAGTCAAGATCGATGTGGGCGAATCAACAGAGATTGCAGGAAAACTTTCGCTCCTTGCGCTTGAAATGGCCACCGGCGACATGAAAAACAAACACATTGATGTATTGGTAACCGCCCCCATAAATAAAAAGAATATTCAATCAGGAACTTTTACATTTAAGGGCCATACCGAATATCTTGCCGAACGTTTCGGCGCTTCAAACTATCTTATGATGATGGTTGCCCGCGGTCTGAGGATCGGCTTTGTAACAGGCCACGTACCTATCAAAAATGTATCGGAAACACTCACCTCAGAACTCATACTTCGAAAACTGGTCGTCATGAACAACTCGCTGATACGCGATTTTGGCATTAACAGGCCCAAAATTGCCCTGCTGGGTTTGAACCCTCATTCCGGAGACGAGGGTGTTATCGGAGACGAAGAAACCAAAGTGATCATTCCGGCCATGAAAAAAGCACAAGCCGAGAATATTCTTTGTTTTGGCCCCTATCCTCCCGACGGATTTTTCGGCTCTCTTAAATACCAGCAATTCGACGGCGTACTTGCCATGTACCACGATCAGGGGATGATCGCATTTAAGATAATCGCCTTTGACGATGGGGTAAACTTTACCGCCGGCCTACCTGTAGTCCGTACTTCTCCGGCACACGGAACGGCTTATGATCTCGTCGGGAAAAACATAGCATCGCACGAATCGTTTCGTAATGCGGTTTATCTTGCCTGCGATATTTACAACAATCGCCACAATTTTGACACATTAACAGCAAAACCACTGAAAATAAGCACACATAAACAATCCGATAATGATTCGGAAAAAGACAATTAAATCAAACCCCATTCATGCCCTCATATACTATCTCTGAGATAGCCGCAATTGTCAACGGCGACCTGTCGGATACCCGCAATGGCGATAATCTCATTCAACATCTGCTTATCGACAGCAGAAAAATTGTTTCGTCTGAGAATTCATTATTTTTCGCATTGGTAACCCGGAAAAATAACGGGCATAATTATATACCCGATCTGTACGAGAAAGGAATACGCAACTTTATAGTATCATCTCTTCCCGAAAACCCGGAAAACTATTTAAACGCAAATTTCATTCTTGTAAAAAACACGCTGGTTGCCTTACAAACCCTCGCAACCTACCATCGCAAACAATTTAACATACCCGTCATTGGTATCACGGGAAGTAACGGCAAAACGATCATCAAAGAGTGGTTGTTTCTTCTATTATCTCCCGACAAAAATATTGTCCGCAGCCCGAAAAGTTATAACTCACAAATTGGCGTCCCGCTTTCCGTATGGCAGATGCAGCCCGAAAATGAGCTGGCAATATTTGAAGCCGGCATTTCAGAACCCGAAGAAATGAAGGTACTTCAGCCTATTATTAACCCTACTATAGGAATATTTACAAATATCGGTACTGCTCACGATAAAAACTTTCTGGATATCAGGCAAAAAGTCGGAGAGAAACTTAATCTGTTTACAAAGATTGAAACCCTTATTTATTGTTCGGATAACTTTGATATTCAAGACCGTATCATTAAATCAGGCATCAATCCCAAAAACAGGTTTTTTACCTGGGGCTATAAAAATAAGGCCGATCTGAAAATAAAAAGTACTGAAAAAAAACAAAATCAATGTGTTATCACGGCAATATATTTATCAAACGATATCAGCATCCGCATCCCCTTTACCGATGACGCTTCGATAGAAAACGCCACACATTGCTGGGCATTAATGCTTTATCTTGGATATTCAAACAACACCATCGCCGAAAGGATGTTAACACTGGTGCCTGTCGCCATGCGGCTCGAATTAAAAGCAGGCATAAACAACTGTTCCGTCATAAACGACAGCTATAGTTCCGATCTGAACTCGTTAAGCATTGCTCTCGATTTTATGTGCCAGCAAAAACAGCACAATAAAAAAACGGTCATTTTATCTGACATCCTTCAAAGTTCCTTACCTGATATTGAATTGTATACAGAGATCTCCAAACTACTGGTGGCAAAAGGCGTAAACCGTATCATCGGTATCGGGCCTTCCATCTCAAAAAATGAAAAAATTTTTCCTATTGAAAAATCGTTCTTTATAGATACTGATGCTTTTCTGACAAAGGTTTCCGGGTCTGCTTTTCACAACGAAACCATCCTGATCAAAGGCGCTCGTGTTTATGCTTTCGAACAGATAAGCCGGATGCTCCAGCAAAAATCACATGAAACTGTACTGGAAATCAATTTAAATGCGCTGGTATACAACCTGAACTACTATCAGAACAAATTAAAAAAAGGAACCAAAGTGATGGCAATGGTTAAAGCCCTTTCGTACGGAAGCGGCGGCTACGAAATTGCCAATGTGCTGCAATACCATAATGTTGATTA
>CAZMPB010000041.1:0-20731 GCA_964567775.1 uncultured Bacteroidales bacterium | reverse complement strand
TGGAACTAGGGCTGCTCAACTTTGGCTCAAGCAATTACGATAATCTTGCTTTTTTCATGCGTTTGCCCTGTTATTATTTTTGATTGTCTAAACCAATGTTCCTGATAAATCCACATTAAGAAATAAAAAAATTAATAATGAAAAATTTATTTGCTTTCTTTATCAGTATTTTTTGTGTTATTACATTTTCTGTAGCGCCTGTCCGCACAGTCCATGCACAATTGACGGTCACTCAGGGCGCTGCTCTGAGTATGACTCCTTTACAATTAGTACAGCAGGTATTGGTAGGTAGCGGCATCACTGTTAGCAATGCCACCCTCAACGGATCTGCGGCATCCATCACAGTGAATTTTGTGGGATCGTTTACTACAGCAGGCACAGCCACTACCCAACTTGGGTTTACCGGCGGTATCATACTTGCCTCCGGAAATGCATCTAACGCAATCGGGCCCAATACATCGGAAAGCACAACCACCGCCCTGTCTACCGGATCAGACCCCGACCTTCAACTTCTCATCCCTTCGCACACTGTGTATGATAAAGCCATTCTGGAATTTGACTTTATTCCTATCTCGGACACCGTCAGATTCAGATATGTTTTTGGATCTGAAGAGTTTGACGAATTCTGCAACTCCAGCTTTAATGACGTGTTTGGGTTTTTCATCAGCGGGCCCGGTATTACCGGACCTTTTTCGGGCAATGCAAAAAACATTGCTCTGATGCCTAACAACCCCGCAAATTATGTAACTATTGATAATGTTTGTAATGCCGGCGCAACTTATTCCTGGCTGAACACCGGCGGCACATTCTATCAGTACGACAGGCTGACTACAGTTTACACAGCATGGAGTGTTGTTCAGCCCTGTCAGACATATCATATAAAATTAGCTGTTGGTGATGCCGGCGACTCCTCCTACGACTCCGGTGTTTTTCTTGAAGAAAACAGTTTTTCATCCTATGGCCTTTCGTATAATACCTCTTTCTCATCCAATGTCGATACCGCGGCTGTTGAAGGATGCAACGACGCTATTGTTTGTTTTCGCCTGGGCCAGCCAGATAATGTCCCGATAGTAATTCATTACACGGTAACCGGTACAGCCATTGAAGGAGTTGATTATCCTAACGTTGCCGATAGCCTTATCATTCCGGCCGGCCAGGACTCTGCATATTTTATTATTCATCCTATTTCTGACGGACTTGCCGAACCGGATGAAACGGTGCATGTTATTTACATCAATACTGTCTGTGGCTCCACCGACACCATTACTATCGTTATTAAAGATTATACTCCTTTATCAACCACCGTCACACCCGAAGTAAAAAACTGCAACGGACTGGCTGCAAACATCAACGTCACAGCGAGCGGAGGTTTTACTACCGCAGCTCATGGCCTCAGTTACGAATGGAGCAATGGCGCTGGAAATACGGCTTCGGTTTCCGTGAACCCGTCAACGCCAACGATGTACTATGTCACCGTGTCGGATGCCTGTTTCTTTTTTAATGACTCTACCAGCTATTATACTGTTGACAGCGTCATGGTAAGTATCAGCAACCTGGCGACTGCTATCATCAATGTGGATTCAGTAACGTGTTTCGGGTATAGTGATGGTACGGCAACCATATCAGCGTCAAATGGGCTTCAGCCATATCACTATATCTGGTCGCCCACCAACGATACGACAACCACTGTCGACAGCCTGCCCGCAGGAACTTATTTTGTTACCGTAACCGACAATATAGGCTGTACCTCGGCCACTTTTGTTATTCTCGACAGCCCACCGGAGATAGTATTAGACCTCCAACCAACCGATGAAACCTGTCTTGATTCCTGTAACGGATCTATCACCACACAGGTAACAGGCAATTATTCGCAACCCGTAAGTTATTTATGGAGCACCACCCCTGCCCAGAACACGGCAAACATCACAAATTTATGCGCGGGTAACTATACTGTTACTTTTACCTATTCAGTCCATAACTGCTTTGTGGTCGAAAATGCAGATATCATCACCGGGACGCCGATAACAGCCGATTTCACGGCAACACCGGATTCGGGTTTTGTTCCGCTGACGGTTCAATTCCAATATACAGGTAGTGGCGCAGTAAATTTCCTGTGGGATTTTGGTGACGGCTCACCTACAAGCACAGTTCAGGACCCCTTACATATTTATGAAAATAAGGGAACGTATACTGCTACACTTCTGGTTAACAGCGGGCCTCCTAATTTCTGCGAAGCCACTTATCTGGCCGAAATCAATGTCATTCATCCTTCGAGCATGAAGGTCCCCAATCTTTTCACACCCAACAGCGACGGGGTTAATGATGTTTTCCAGGTTGAATCCGAAGGGATAAATACCCTCGAAATTGCCATCTTCAACCGCTGGGGTAAAAAGATTTATTCCGGAAGCTTCTCCGATTTCTCAACTTCAAAAGTAACAACAGACCTTTGGGATGGTACCAGTAAAAGCGAAGGGAAATGTGCTGACGGAACCTATTATTATATTTTAGATGCCGTTGGTGACGACCTGAAAGAATACCATATGCAGGGAACCATCAGCCTTATGCGATAGTTAGTAACAGGTATGTAATAATGTTCTAAAAGAATGATGAACAAGGAACACTGATTTTTGATTTCAGAAGTATCTGTTCTTCAATATTCTAAGATCGTTAATCCTTGTTCCCTGCTTGCTGCAGGCAAGGATATTCAATTTATTTTTAGGAATTTATTTCATACATATCATTTAATACTTTTGAACGATCATTAACCCGTCACGAAAGGGCAGCAATAAATTGTCTGCCCTTTTGTCGTTCCGGACATACTCATTGAATTGCTTTATTGACCGGGTGCCCCGGTAGTTTTGCTCGTCTTTGTCAAGAATTTTTCCATGCCACAGGACATTGTCGGCAATGATAAACCCGCCGGAAACAACTTTATCAAAAACCAGCTTATAGATCTCAAGGTATATTTCTTTATCGCAATCGATATAAACAAGATCAAGAGGCTCGTCAATTTTTTTTATCACCTCCCTGGCATCGCCGATCAGCAGGTTGATTTTTTCCTGCATACCGCTTGCCGCAATGTTTTTACAGCATATTTCCTCAAGCTCAGGGTTCGACTCAATCGTAAATAATTTGCCGTTATCCCGCAGGCCCTGTGCAATACATATTGCGGAATAAGCAGTAAACGTACCGACCTCCAAAGCAACCTGCGGCCTGATCATGGAGCTTAACAGGCTGAGTAATTTTCCCTGAAGATGCCCCGACAGCATGATCGGGTTCATGACTTTCAGGTTCGTTTCCCGAAAAATCCGGTTGAGTATAGCTGATTCAGGCTTTGTAATTTCCTCAGCATATTCAATTATCTTCTGTTCTGTAGGATTCATTTGACTGGTAAATTATCTGTGAAAAAGTGTCGGTGTCCAGAATTTCATTTGCCGTTTCCCATAAGTCCGAAGCGCTGATTTTCTCAATTTTACTGTTGGTCTGGGAAATACTATCTATTTTATCAAAAACCAGGTAGGTTTTTCCGACAGACAACATCTCTGAGATCTTTGATTCGTAGGACAACGCAACATTACCTATCAATTGCCTTTTTGCCCTCGAAAGTTGTAAGGTTCCCAATTTGTTTTCCCGCAATTTCCGCAGTTCATTGTTGATTATTCCTAATGTTTTGTCCATGCTGTCGTTCTCGGTGCTGACATAAATCCTGAACAATCCTGCATCTGTAAATGCTGAATAGCCGGATTCAATGTTATAGGTCAGTCCATGTTTTTCGCGGACGGCCATATTCAGCCGGGCATTGGATGCCGGGCCGCCCAGCAGGTTGTTCAGCAAAACCAATCCGAGGCGGCGTTTATCAAAAACGGTATAAGCCGGCCTTCCCATGACACAATGTGACTGGAATATTTTTTTTACGAACTCTTTCCGAACAGGTTTGTATCCCTTAAACGCCTTGCGTTTGGCGGGTTTCCCTGTTGACAGGCTGTCCTGTTCAAAATATTTTTTTAAAACCTTACTGATATTGTTTTCATCCAAATCTCCTACGATGCTGATAACCATTTTTTCGGGATGGTAATTATTATTCATAAAGGTTTTAATGTCTTCCCTGGCAAACTGTTTTATCCTGTCCGGCTCGCCAAGAATATTCCAGCCTAAAGGGTGATTTTTAAAAACAAGTTCGTCAAAATCGTCCAGTATCACCTCTTCCGGAATATCTTTATAATAATAATATTCGTCAAGAATAATGTCTTTTTCTTTCTCGAGTTCCTTTTCGGGAAAAATAGAATTAAAAATGACGTCAGCGATCACTTCGGCAGCTTTTTCAAAATCTTCCTTAAGCACAGAACAATGAATACAGGTATCTTCTTTTTCGGTATATGCATTCAGTTCGCCGCCTAAATTTTCGATACAGTTGAATATCTGGTAAGAACGGCGGTTCTTTGTCCCTTTAAAGATCACATGCTCGATAAAGTGAGCGATGCCTTTTTCCGGCAGTGTTTCATCACGCGATCCGGCATTGATGAAAAGCCCGAAATGTACGATCTGGGTATTGCTGCTTGTATGTACAACACGGATCCCGTTGTTCAGCTTTAAAAAATTAAATTCTTTCTTATTTGCCATAAGGCGCAAAGGTAGAATTAATTTCAGAATTCAGATTTTAGAATTCAGAATTACCTTAGCTTTGTGATGTAAAAATATTATCATGAAAAATATTGCGGTTTTTTGCGGCTCCTCGGTTGGAGGCCGGAAGATCTACGGAGAAAAGGCCAGACAGCTTGGAAAATTATTTGTAAAAAATGATTTTTCACTCGTTTATGGCTCCGGAAATGTAGGATTGATGGGAATAATGGCAGATTCTATGCTCGAAGAAAATGGCGAAGTGATCGGTGTTATCCCGCAACGGCTTGTCGATGTGGAGGTTGCGCACAAACACATCTCCAGAACCCATATTGTTGCAACGATGAGTGAACGCAAAATGCTGATAGAAGAACTTTCCGATGCGTTCATTATCATGCCGGGCGGGTTCGGCACCCTGGATGAACTTTTTGAAATGCTTACCCTCGGACAACTTGGAATGATAAAAAAACCTATCGGGATATTCAATATTGAAGGTTACTTTAACAAGATGTTTGAAATGATAGATCATTTTATTGAAGAACGTTTCATTCGTCCGGAACATAAAGAACTTTTTTTTGTAAGTGATGATGAAAACGAACTCATTGAGCTTTTAAAGACATTTGAGCCAAAAGAAACCAATAAATGGCTTGAAAATTTCAAACATACAAAATTCTGAAATGATCAGAACGGATAAAAAATTACTGGACGAAATATCTCACAAAGCCCGTCTTTCCGAGCGCAAACGGCAAAACCACAATTTTCACAAAAGTGAAAATGAGGTACTCCAGCGTATGCTCAACGCACTGGAACCCGGCACATACATACGCCCTCACAAACATGAAAATCCCGGCAAAAATGAAGTCTTCATGGTACTGCGCGGGCGCATTCTTGTTCTGGAATATAATGAAGACGGCAGTATCCGCGACCATGTCATTCTCGATAAGGCCACCGAAAATTTTTCAGCAGAGATACCTCCGGGCCTTTACCATTCGATGATCCCAATGGATCCCGGCACGGTAGCTTATGAAATGAAGGAAGGCCCATATCATCCGGGTACTGACAAAATATTTGCCCCCTGGTCGCCGGAGGAAGGAAGCGCCGCAGCCGAAGCCTTTCTGCAAAATATCTTCGACCAGCTGGGTATTCGTCTTCATTGATAAACACTCATAAACGACATGGTATGAAAAAAACACTGTTAGTAGCACATCGCGGAGGGAGCCTGCTGGCGCCCGAAAACACGATGGCGGCCTTTAAAAACGCCCTCAAACTCGGTGTTGACCGCATAGAGCTTGACGTACAGCAAAGCAATGACGGCGTGGTGATGGTGATACACGACGAAAAAATCAACCGCACCACCACCGGAAAAGGTAATATCAGCAAACTTACTTTTAATCAGTTGCTGACCTATGATGCCGGTATTAAATTTTCAAAACATTATGCAGGAGAAAAGATTCCGACACTTGATGAAGTTTTAAGCCTGGTCTGCGGCCAATGCACGATACTGATTGAAATAAAAAATCCAGACAATATTTATTTAGGTATAGAAAAAAATGTTGCAGACCTCATCGTAAAACATAATGCACTGTCATGGTGTACCGTTCAATCGTTCGAATATGAATCGTTACTCAGGCTTCATAAAATTAATCAAAACATCACGACAGGCCTGCTGATTGAAAATCCAAAACCCAAGGATATTATAAACAATAAAATCGATACCAGTTTTATTTCAGAAATAAATATTAGTCAGCGTTTTGCAAGTAAAAAGTCCATCGATTTTATTCACGCACTGAACAAAAAAGTATTTGTCTGGACAGTAAACAAACCCGAACGCATGAAAAAACTTATACAAAGTGGCGTTGACGGCATCATTACGGATGATCCGAAAACGTTAAAGGCATTGATATCTGATTAATTCCAAATAATTTTTTGAAATAAATTGATTATTTGTAAATTCATTTTTACAAAATAGTAGTATATTTGTAAAATAATTTTTACACTATGGAAAAACGTTTGCTTTTTTATGAGATAACACCATACATAAATCATAAAAATGCTATTGTAATTAACGGTATGCGTCAGGTTGGTAAAACAACCTTATTAAGGCATATTTATGATGAAATACAATTGCCAAAATTATGGATTGACCTTGATAATCCTTTGGAGCAGATTTATTTTGAGGATATCGATTACAAATCCATTTACTCACGGCTCGTTGATCTTGCCGGCAACAGCACGGAACGATTGCATGTTTTTATCGACGAAATTCAAAACTATCCTCCTGTAACAAAAGTTATTAAATATTTGATTGATCATTATAACGTTAAGTTTTTTGTTACAGGATCGGCACAATTTTATTTAAAAAACCTGTTTCCGGAATCATTAAGCGGGCGAAAATTTTTATTTGAACTTAAGCCCATGTCATTTAAAGAAATTATATTTTTCAAACAATTAGCTTCTATAAAAGACATTTCTTTCGATTTAAAAAGCCTCAACAATCTTAAACATGACATTACTCATGTAAAACCTTTTGAGAACTTATATGAAAGTTATTTGGAATATGGCGGTTTTCCTGAAGTAGTGATGACAGAAAACACTGAAACCCGAAAATTGATTTTAAAAAATATTTTTACTTCTTTTTTTGAAAAGGATTTGAGAATTTTATCAGATTCGAAGGATATTCGTGACATTCGTGATATGATTTTACTTTTGGTGCCAAGGGCTGGCAACATGTTGGATATGACAAGACTATCATCAGAACTTGGCATAAACAGAGTTAAAGCATACCAGATACTTGAATTTTTACAAGGCACATTTTTTATAAAATTACTGCCCCGGTTTACTAAAAGTATCGACAAACGAATTGCAGGCGGCAAAAAAGTATATTTTTCCGACAATGGGCTTTTAAATTATATTGGAAAAGTAAGTCAGGGACAACTTTTTGAGAATGCATTATTTTTGCAACTCTGCAATTATGGTGATATATCTTTTTATAATGAAAAAAATAAAGCCGAAATTGATTTTATTTTGAACGGCAAATATGCTTTTGAAGCAAAAAACAAAGCGATTCCAAATGATTTTACACATCTGTCAAAAATCGCCGAAGCTAACGGCTTTAAACAGAAGGCTGTAATTAGCCATATATTCACCGATTATAAAGGGATTTACAGCCCATGCTTGTTTTAATACCGATACGATTCAGGATAAGTAATGGATAATTTTTATATTTTTGCAAAAAATTTCAGATGGCAGTAAATGTTTCCATACCAAAAGGCACCCGCGATTTTTCACCAACCGAAATGAACCGCCGGAAATATATTTTCGACACGATTGAGGATGTGTTCCGCCTGTATGGCTATTTGCCGATCGAAACACCTGCCATGGAAAACCTTTCGACATTGCTGGGAAAATATGGTGAAGAAGGAGATAAACTTATTTATCAGATCAGGAGCAATAAGAACCTCAGAGAAATCCTTTCGAAAGAACACATTAAAAAAATCGACGAGATTTATCCATTCTGGCTTCCTCAAAAATCAGAAAATGGCCTTAGATACGACCTGACAGTCCCTTTCGCAAGATTTGTGGTGATGCATCAGAACGAAATAACATTTCCGTTCAAACGTTACCAGATGCAGCCTGTTTGGCGTGCCGACCGTCCGCAAAAAGGCCGTTACCGTGAGTTCTATCAATGCGATGTGGATGTTATCGGCAGTAATTCGCTTATAAATGAAGCGGAACTAATACAGATTATTCATGATATTTTTCAGAAATTCGGGCTGAATATTATCATCAAACTCAACAGTCGGAAAATACTGAGCGGAATAGCAGAAATTATTGGCGAACCCGGAAAAATGATCGATATTGCCATTGCCATCGATAAAGCGGATAAAATTGGCTGGGATAGTGTCGTTGAAGACCTGAAAAACAGAGGGCTTCATGAAAAAAGCATTTCCCTCCTGCTCGATAATTTTAATTATCGCGAAAAGTCAGACGCGTCAACTGTTTCCGATACGCCAGCAGCTCCCGATAAAATGCTCCTCAACAATCTTTCGATAACATTAAAAAACTCTCAGACCGGAAACAACGGCATCAATGAAATTTACAGGGTAATTGACCTGTTAAAAGATATTAACCCGGAGATCAATGTTGAATTTGATCCTACTCTCGCGCGCGGCCTTGATTATTATACCGGTGCCATCATCGAAGTAAAAGCCAGAGATGTTGTTATGGGCAGCATTTGTGGCGGCGGCCGGTACGATGACCTCACTGGAATTTTCGGATTGCCCGGCGTTTCGGGTGTCGGGGTTTCCTTTGGCGCAGACCGTATCTACGATGTGCTGAATGAACTGAAACTTTTTCCAGAAAACACGGGTATTTCCACACAAATCCTTTTTGTAAATTTCGGACAGCAGGAAGAAAAATACGCCCTGAAGGCTTTGGCAAAACTCCGTAAAAAAGGTATCAACGCGGAACTTTATCCCGACGCTTCAAAGATGAAAAAACAATTTGCTTACGCCGATGCTAAAAGAATCCCTTTTGTTGCCATTGCCGGAAGCAACGAAATTGCCGCCAATTGTTTCAAATTGAAAACCATGTCAAGCGGCGATGAAAGAAATGTCAGTATCGAAGAAATGATCAGCACTTTAAAAAAATAATTATTTTTGACACCAATATTTCCCAGCACATGCATAACTGGAATTTAAAATTTAAAATAAAAATCAACCGCAGCGGACTCTGTTAAGCATTTTTCCTTTGTGCATTTTTCATATCATTCAATTCATAATTCATAAATCTAAAATCATAAATCACATGACACTTATAATAACAGGAACAAATCTAACTATTGAAGACGTTGTAAACGTAGCACGTAACAACGAAAAAATTGAATTACATCCCGACGCGTTGGCCCGCATAAAAAAATGCCGTGCCATGCTCGACAAAAAAATCGCCGCACATGAAATTATGTACGGTATCAATACCGGTATCGGTGAATTTTCAGAGATCGTGCTGAATGATGATCAGGTACAGGATTTTCAGAAATACCTGGTTTACAACCATGCTGCCGGTATCGGCGAACCCATGCCCATCGAACATGTACGCGCTGCCATGCTCAGCCGTATCAATGTCCATGCACACGGCAATTCCGGGTGCCGCCCCGAAATCACCCAGACTTATGTTGAGATGCTTAACAAGGGGGTAACCCCCATGGTCTGTGTAAAAGGTTCTGTCGGAGCTTGCGGCGACCTCGCCCCCATGTCGCAGATCGCGTTACTGCTGATGGGTGAAGGCCATGCATATTATCAGGGAGAACTGCTTGAAGGTAAAGAAGCCATGAAACGCGCAGAAATTGTTCCTCCCGGCTTACACGCCCGCGATGGTTTGGCTGCTATCAACGGGTCTAACTGTATCACCGGTATTTCATGCCTCATACTTCATGATGTGAACAATTTCCTGAAACAGGCCGAGATTGCCTGCGCCATGACACTGGAAGCCCTGAAAGCTAATCTAAAACCCTACAGCCACAAACTTCTTGAAGTTCGTGGTTTTAAAGGTGGTGTAAGAAGCGCTGCCAGCATTAGGAAAATTACCCAGAACGGTGACCTTGCAACCGGAAAAATAAAAGTAAAAGTTCAGGATGCCTATTCCATGCGTTCGACACCCCAGGTAATCGGCTCGGCTCACGACCAGATCGCGTGGGCGCGTTCACAGGTTGAAATAGAATTAAACGGAGTTGCCGACAATCCAATTTTCTTTGCGGAAGAAAACCTGCAACTATCGGGCGCCAACTTCCAGGGCACACCGGTATCTGTCCCGATGGATATGGTGGGCGCTGTTGTTACTATGGTATGCGTGCTTTCTGAAAGAAGAATGAACCGACTGAATAATCCGGCTTTAAGTGTAGGACTGCCACCGTTCCTTACCAAAGGCGCCGGAATGTTCTCAGGTTTAATGCTCAGCCAATATACGGCAGATATGCAAATAGTCGAGCAGAGGATCTTATCCATGCCATCCTGTGTCCAGTCTATCCCTGCTGCTGCAGACCAAGAAGATTTTGTATCGATGGGAATGAACGGAGTTCTCAAAAACCTCCAGATACTTGATAACGCCTATGGAATACTTGGTATAGAATATATGGCCGCCTCACAGGCCCTCGACCTCCGCGAAAAATTTGACGATCAGAAGTATCAGTTAGGCGACGGAACAAAAGTGGCCAAGGAAACTATCCGTAAACATGTCAGTTATCTTGATATCGACCGCCCGCTTTATCCAGACCATAACAATATGAAAGCCCTTGTAAAATCCTGTGAGATCCTTTACGAAGTTGAAAAAGCTATCGGAAGCCTCGAATAGAAAATGCTTTCAATAAAAAGAGGGGCTGTCTCAAAAATACTTTGCGCGCCTTTGTGCATCCCTTTGAGTTACTTTGTGGTAAATATAAGTTGTTAAACCACAAAGGAACACTAAGGTCACACGAAGGAAAACACGAAGGTAAAGTCCAACAATTTTAATTTTTGAGACAGCCGCTCTTTTTTATGTTGGCAACATTATTTTTAGTCTATCTTATTAATCCGGTATGAAGCTGTTTTATCATCAGCATAAAAGCGCAGGAAATAAACACCATTCCTGAATGCAGACATATCTATCTTCGTATTTTTCTGAATATTTGTGATTTTCAGAAGTTCTTTCCCGATTACATCCGTTAATATGATTTTGTCTGCTATGATATCGTTGAAATTTATAGTCACCACATCCTTCACAGGGTTAGGAAATACTTCAATTTGTGACATGTCATCTTCTTCAACAACGGTGGTATATATGCTTATTTGCTGATATGTTGTATCACTTTCACAGTTATTTGTTGTAACAAGAATCACGTTATAGGTCCCGTTTGGTGTATAGGTATGGGATGGGCTTGTCGCCGTGCTGGTAGCGCCGTCACCAAAATTCCAAAAATAAGAAACGCCATTGGTCGAGGTATTTGTAAAATTGATAGTCCCAGAATTTTGAGTATATGTAAACTGGGCAACAGGTGGTGCAGATAAAATCGTTGCGGTAACTTCGGTGCGTCCACTGCTGCATGTAGGGGATTCTATTTCCCAGTCGTAATAATAATAATAATATAGCGTTGAACCGGCATTTGAACCGGTGATCGAAATTTTACCATTCAAATCATAAGGAAATGACACGCCTGTATTATCGCGGTACATATTGGGGTTTGTGGTGTTGGTGAAGAGTTGCATATCTGTCCCTACAGGTATGTTAAAATTCAGTGTTATCCTGCTCTCGCCGGCGGGAACGGTAATGGTTGCCGTTTGCAAAATTGTTGTTCCATCGCTTGCTCTTAATTGAATGATTCTTTGTCCTGCAGCACCTGCATAAACTTTAACCGTTTTAAGCACGACAGGTGTAAAACAGCTAAAAACTAAGTAATAGCTGTTATTCGTATGCAGGGTAGCCGCGGTTTCTTTACTGACCTTACCAACATATGCCGGCGGCTGGGCGATTATTTGCTCCACATAATAATTTGCAGTGCTGGTAAGGGAAGGAGTTGTATAGGTTGTGCCAGTTGCCAGCAGGGTACCTCCTGTAAGGGTATTATACCAGTTCAGCGTACCACTGCCGCTTGCTGTCAGGGTAACGATGCCCGGGCCGCAGCGGGATTCGTCATAACCGACAGGTAAGTCTGCACCCACTTTAATGTATACAGATTTTGTTTCCGTATCATTACCGCAAACGCCTGCCGATGCTGTAAGTAAAACGGTATAGGTACCGAGGAAAGAATAAACATGGGTTGGGTTAGCATCTGTACTGGTACCACCATCTCCAAAATCCCATAAATAAGAGCTGCAATTGGTGCTGTTGTTGGTAAAATTAACAGATAGCGGCGCCGTGCATGATTCTGTTACCGAGCCGCTAAAATCGGCGCTAATTGGCAGATCGCTTGCAGTGATACCTTTAGTCTTGCTATCGTTTGCCGTGTTCTGGTCGGCAACGCCGTTAGGCAGCGAAGTAGTTGCCGTAAAACTACCGTTTCCCGCGGGAATGATAACCGAAGACAAATCAATGTTGACTGTCTGGTTGCTGGCAAGGCTGCCCGACCAGTTATAAATCTGCTGACTGCCTCCGCTGATCTGATAGGTTACCCTGAAACTGGTGAGGGTGGTTGTGCCGGCGTTGCGCACCGTAACCTGCGGCACCACGTTGACTCCGGTACAGGAATAGGTTCCTGTTGGATTATTGATGCTTACCAGCTCGGCATCCAGGGGAATACTGGCGGCATTCACAATCAGGGTTCCTATATATGGTTGTTTGTTTTGCTTGGTTACCACCACATCCAAAGTGTCGGGTTGAGTTATCGCTGCAAAATTCAAAGTGGTAACACCTCCGACAGGCGCCAGTTCAGCATCGAGCAGCACACCGGCATGTGATATCGCCACATAGGCATCCTCAACGGTATTTACTACCAGAGAACTGATACCGACATTTTGAGGATTGGTATAACTTACCGCCATAGGATCCGGAACAGAAAAATAATTCATCACCGAGGGGTCGCCCATCAGGTGGTATATTTCCCAATAGTACAACTTATAAGCTGCACTGCTGCCACTGGCCTGAACGGCAAGTAAGCCAGCGTACCTCATTTGATCATTGGTATAATACCAGGAAGTCTTTGGCTCACCATGATCGTGGAACATACAATCGTATGCGCCCAGAGCACTCGCGGTATAGGTCGGATTAGCAACGATACTGCTGCGGGCCCCAACACCCCAATAATAATCTTCATTCCAATAAGAATAATCCGACCCGCCAATGTAACCGACCGCTCCCTTGTTGGGATATGCTCTTAACATGGCCTCCCCAAAACATTCGGTATCATTAAAAGTGTTGGACTGACAACAGTTTCCCACTATCAAGCCATACTTGTCGGCATTATACATGCTGGCAATCTGCGTTGTTGAAAAACCCGGCTCTGACCAGCCAGTGGAACCGCAATGTGCAGTATAATTAGCATAACCTACTCCTTTATACAACATGGCTCTCATATTTGCCCCTGCAATTGCTTCGGTATTATTGGGACCAAGAACACTATGGGAATAAATGCCATGAGCTGCATTAAAATAATTGGTGGTTCCGTAATTTATTTGCCCATTGCCGTAGGTCAAATCATACGAATCATCATTACCCGCAACCATCACCACCGTGTCCATATAGGTCTTTTTCGGCATCGTGTATTTTTCATACTGAAGGGTTTTGTTAACCTGGTTGGTAACATGAGTGGTGGTGGTAGCGCTGAAACGTCCGTAATAAATATCAGGGATATTGTCACCGCTACCGTCCATAGTAAAGTAATAAAGGTCCGTTTTATGGGTTCCCAGAGAAGAATTGTCGCTATAGGTAGGTATTTGTGCCACATCGCCAACCAGAAGAACAAAGGTGGGCGCAGGATCGTTGGCAGTGCCGGCATCGTAAAGTCCCTGGATATAAGTCTGTACCGTTGCTGTGGTAGGTGCCGAAGCATAATACTTTTCAATCACAGTAAAGCCTTTCTGGCGTTTCCAGTAAACGAAGGGTTTTAAAGCGGATTCGAAAGACGACAGCGAGATGATGACATATTTGATGGGATATTTGGAAATCACATCTTTTGTTGCCGGCGCTGTATGGTTGATCATGGTATTCAGGGATGTTTCAAAAAAGGGCGAATAGAATTTTTCTTTCATCTGCTCGGTAAGAGCAATATCGGGATGTTTGAAAATTACTTCAAAGACCAGGTCGTTGTATACTTTCAGCACATTGGTAACAGGATTATAGCGTAATGGCGACACCGTAAGGTTTCCGAGCTGAACCCCGCGCATGACACCAGCCGTTTCCACAGTAACCATCTCAGCCTGTGTAAAAGCATTGGTCTGGTAAAAAGCCCTGTCGTAATAAAAAGGTATTTCAGCAGGATCGGCACTTTTTGATACCGAAGGCTGTGAAGGAATGATCTTTTGAGCGATGCCTGTCTTAGACAGTTCAATATTCTGTTCATTACAGCTGATAATATTTACCTGAACTTCCGCACCGTAAGGGATCTCTATCAGCTTGCTGTAAACAGGGAGCTTAGGTTTACCGGCATCGTATTTTACCGAAAAGCCGTTTAATCCAAGTTCAATAAAATTGCCTTCGATAGTAGAAACCTGCAGGGTTTTTATCCTGTCAACGGTAGTTCTTACTTTGATTTTGTATGGGCTGCTCTCTAAAATCCTGAATTCGCTCTTTGTTGCGTTCAGTTTAATTTCAACCTGGGCATAGCTGTTCAATACCAGCACGACCAAAGCCAGTGATAAAAAAGATTTTAGTATATTCATGGGATTAAAAATAAATGATTAAAAAATTATATTTTTCGCAAATATAAGAAATCGGCGGATACTTTTCAAAAGCAAAAACACCATTAACACCATATTAACACTCGTAAAAAATGAAGACGAAAAAAGATAATTCGCGGACAAAGATTAAAATTTGTGCCGGGTGAGTGTTTGGTCTCATTTATTATTATTGTACGAAAAGCGATTATTTTTTCTTTATCTTTGCACCTCAATTTAAGCGATCTAAAACATGAATAAGGGCACAATTAATACAATAATAGGAGTACTGTTGATTTTTGGTATTCTTATCGGCTACAGCCTGCTTACCGCACCATCGAAAGAAGAACGCCTTGCAAAATTCAAGAAAGACTCTACCGAATGGGCACAAAAGAACCTGCAGCAACACAAAGACTCCATTGCCAAGGCAAAAGCAGACAGCATTCAAAAAATTGAACAGGACAGCATTAGCAAGGCTCAGGTTAATGATACCATCGCCGGAACCAGTAAGGACACCATAAATGAAACAAATAAAAGATACGGAAAATTCTCAGCTTCTGCCATCGGCCAGAACAAGCATTTTATTCTTGAGGATTCACTTGTAAAAATTAAAATTTCGTCCCGTGGCGGCGGTATTTCTTATGTAGAGTTGAAGACGTATAAAACTTTCGATGGCAAGCCCCTGATACTTTTTGATACGGACACTTCAAACTACGCTATGACTTTTCTGTCGGGCTACAAAGACATTAATACCAGTGGATTGTATTTCGAGCCTTACTGTGCCGACAAACGCTTTACAGGCAAAGATTCTATTGTCATCAAAGGCAAGGATTCTGTGAGCTTTGCTCTTCGCCTTTACCCCAACGCTTCCGACACCTTGAAAAACACCACAAAATACATCGAGTACCTTTATACACTCAGGGCCAATAACTACATGATGGGATTTAACATCAACATTGAGAACATGCAGGATGTTATCGATGACAACAGCACCTATATTGCTTTTGACTGGAGGTTGGACCTGAAACAGCAGGAAAAAAGCGCCAAAAACGAACTGCTAAATACGAATATATATTTTAAACCCAAAGAAGACAAAGTTGATTATCTGAAAGAAAATAAAGATGATAAAAAAGATAAACTTGCCAACATCAAATGGGTATCGTTCAAACAACAGTTTTTTTCTGCCACCATCATCTCCAAAGAAAGTTTTAAAGAAGCCTCTGTTGAAACAGTACAACAAAAAGACACTCTTTTCCCCGGCTATCTGAAAACCCTGACGGCGGCCATTACATTTCCCTATGAGAAAGGGCCTAAACAAAATATCCCGATGTCGGTATATTTCGGGCCTAACAAATACAAGATACTGAACTCCTACGATCTTGACCTGGAACGCCAGATACCGTTGGGATGGGGATTTTTCCTGCTGCACTGGATAAACAGGCTTGCCACCATCCCGGTATTCAACTGGCTGGAAAGTTATGGGTTGAATTATGGAATAATTATTCTTATTCTTACCCTATTATTAAAAATTGTTCTTTTTCCCATAGCCTACAAAACCTATTTATCTTCGGCGCGCATGAGGGTGCTGAAACCCGAGGTGGACGAGATAGGACAGAAATTTCCAAAAAAGGAAGATGCCATGAAAAAGCAGCAGGCAACCATGGCTTTATACAAAAAAGCAGGTATCAACCCCATGGCCGGCTGTGTGCCTATGCTGCTGCAAATGCCCATACTTATTGCGCTGTTCCGGTTTTTCCCGGCTTCCATCGAATTGCGGCAGCAACCTTTTCTCTGGGCCGAGGATTTGTCGTCGTATGATTCCATATGGAACTTTCCCGGAGGATTCAGCGTTCCGTTTTACGGCGACCACGTCAGCTTGTTCTGCCTGCTGATGACCATTTCCACCATTTTATATACCAAGCTCAACAACCAGATGATGGGCACTACTTCCCAGCCCGGAATGAAATTCATCATGTACGCCATGCCGGTGATGTTCCTTGGGTTTTTCAACGACTTTGCCTCCGGATTGAGTTATTATTACCTGTTGGCCAACCTGATCACTTTCGCACAGATGTTCCTGTTCAGAAAGTTTGTCAACGAAGAAAAGATACATGCACGTATTCAGGAAAACAGGAAAAAACCCGTGAAAGTCTCGGGGTTCCAGAAAAGGCTTGAGGAAATGTCAAAGAAAAGAGGATACCCTGTAAAAAAATAAAGGCTGCTATGAATAATCCGGGGTTGAAGATTTTTGAAAAAAGGCGGGGGTAGGGTGTTTAGGCTGTTAGACTGTTAGACTGTTAGGCTGTTAGGCTGTTAGGAGGATTAGGTTAAATGAGTGAATGGTTAAATAAGTTGATTAGGGAGGATTAGGAGTTTTTCCGCCGGGGAGGAATAGATTGGCATAACTATATTCAGCGATGGTAATAAAAATTATTTTGTGAAAAAAAAAGCCGGTGTCACCTTGCTTGGCTGGGGAATTTTACTGATACTCGTGCTGACATGGGGAAGTTCGTTCATACTGATGAAACGCGGTCTGGAACATTATTCACATACACAGCTTGCCCTGATCCGTATCAGCATCGCAAGTATTTTTCTTGTCCCTTTTGTCATTCGCTCCATCAAAAAAGTTGACCGGAAAAAACTCTGGTATATTTCAATTGTTGGTATTATCGGCAACGGTATCCCTGCATTTCTTTTTGCAAAAGCCCAGACTGGGATCGACAGTTCGCTTGCCGGTGTACTCAATTCACTTACACCATTATTCGCCCTTGTGGTCGGGTTACTTTTTTTCAGTTACAAGGCAAGATGGATAAACATCACGGGCGTTTTTATCGGACTGGCAGGAACTATAGGTCTGATGAGCATCAGTGGAAACAAAACCCTGGATTTTAATTTCAGTTATGGCATTTACATCATGGTAGCCACGGTGCTATACGCGATCAATCTTAATGTTGTAAAAAAACACCTGGAAAATACCGATTCGGTCACCATCACGGCTGTTGCTTTCCTGATCATTGGCATCCCTGCCATAATAGCCCTGTTTGTTTTCACAGACTTTTTACCCATTCTGACAACACAAACCGGCGCATTCAAAGGATTAGGATATATAGCCATACTCGGGGTTTTCGGATCGGGAATAGCTGTCATTCTCCACAATACACTGATCAAAACTTCCGGGGTGTTGTTTGCCGCATCTATCACCTATTTGTTGCCCGTAGTAGCCATCATATGGGGCATAGCCGACGGGGAAGCTTTTGAACCGGTGTACCTGTTTTGGATCGCACTGATCCTGCTGGGGGTGTTTCTGGTAAACCATTCAAACAGCAAAAAAGCAAAACAGACAAAAAACAGGATTTAAGACATGCAAAAATATTAACATCCTTCCCTTGAAAATTGTTTTAATTTTGCCTTTTACTATTTTTACACATCTTTTAAATCGCTTCTTTTACAGAGCTAATAAAATCAGGTATAATGACAGAATATAAAATTTGCCGGCGATGTATCATGGATACCTCTGACCCGGAGATCATTTTTGATGAAAACGGGGCTTGCAACCACTGTTCACAGGCGCTTAAAATGCTTAACAGGCCTCCTATCTCGTTGCGTATAGAAGAAAAAGAAAAAAGCCTGAAAGCCCTGGCTGAAAAAATTAAGACTTTAGGAAAAAATAAAAAATACGATTGCATTATTGGTGTCAGCGGTGGCGTCGACAGCACTTATGCCGCATATTTAGTAAAGAAAATCGGGCTCAAACCGTTGGCTGTTCACTTAGACAATGGCTGGAATTCGAGAATTGCGGTAACCAATATTGAAAAAACCCTTAAAAAACTTGATATAGACCTTTACACTCATGTTATTGACTGGGAAGAATTTAAAGACCTGCAGCTTTCATTTCTTAAAGCATCCACACCCGACTCCGAAGTGCCTTCCGACCATGCCATCACCGCGCTGCTATATAAAATTGCCGCAAAAAATCATGCGAAATACATACTGGCCGGTACAAATATTACTTCAGAATCCATACTCCCAAGGGCATGGTCACGGGGACACAGCGACTGGAAATACATCAAATCTCTGCAGAAAAAATTCGGCACCGCCCGGTTGACAACTTTTCCACATTATGGAATCCTGCGGCTGTTTTACTATATTGTTATCCGCAAGATCAAATATATCAGTATCCTGAATTATATAAATTATGACAAAGAGGAGGCAAAAAAGATCCTCATCAATGAGCTTGGATGGGAAGATTATGGCGGCAAGCATCACGAATCTATCTACACACATTTTTATCAGTCGCACATACTTCCTCAAAAATTTGGCTTCGATAAAAGAAGAGCCCATTTGTCAAGTCTGATTATGGCAGGGCAGATTACACGTGAAGCAGCCCTCGAAGAAATGAAGACTCCCGCCATCAGCGATGAAATGGCCCGTTCGGAAGAGGAATATGTGATCAGCAAATTTAATCTTACCCGCGAATCCTATGATAAGATCATGAACGCCCCTGTAAAATCATTCCACGATTATCCTTCTTATTTCAACTCGTTTTATTACAAACTTTTCTTTAAGATATATAAAGCGCTTGGCGTATTCGGGGTAAAGAAATCGGATATTTAATTAATTTTTATTCAAGAATATAACACTTGTAATAAAAAAGTTATTTTTATTGTACAAATATATTACTGATGAAAAAAACAATTGTCTTTTGCATATCATATTTATTTATTTCAGTCGCCCTTATTGCACAAACCTACAGTTGGACTCAAAAAGCAAGTTTACCTGCACTGGGCCGGTATGGTGCGACAAGTTTTGTGATTGGTAACAATGCCTATATCTGCAGCGGAACAGGCAACAACATTCTTAATTTTCAGGATATGTGGGCTTATGATAAGTTAACTGACACATGGTCTCAAAAAGCAAATATGCCAGGCACATCCAGAAGAAGAACCAATATTGAGGTGGTGAACGGGATTGCCTATATGATGGGAGGTGTTCACTGGAATGGCGGACCTGGAAATAACATCGTCTTAGGTGATTTTTGGTCTTATAACCCTGCCTCCGATTCATGGACACAAAAAACCAATCTGCCATTTGGCCCATTGGGGGGAGCAATTAGTTTTACTATAGATAATAAAATATATATCGGAATTGGTTTAGATGTTAATCAAAATCAGCAAAACATATGGTGGATGTATGAGCCGGCCACAGACACATGGACACAAAAAACAAGTTTTCCGGGCAGCACAAGATTACATGGCGCCAGTTTCAGAAGCAAGGACAGATTTTTCTTTGGGTTAGGCATTACCACAGGCTCCGTACTTTGTGATGACCTATGGCTGTATAACGCGTCAACAGATACCTGGATTCAAAAAGCTGATTTCCCGGGCGGCGGCCTTTATTCCCCGGCAAGTTTTTATGTTGGTGATGATGGCTATGTCGTGGGTGGATATGCAGGGCAATTGAAAAAAGATGTTTGGCAATACAATTATAATAGTGACAATTGGAACTGGATTGGTGATTTTACAGGCGGATATAGAGATGACCTTACAGGTTTTACCATTGCTAACACGGGTTACTGTGGTTTTGGAATATCAAATATCACCAATTTTAATACTGATTTGTGGGAATTTACAATTAGTGTTGGGGTCAAAGAAAATAATTCAGTGTCCGTCCAATTTCAGGTTTATCCTGATCCGGCAACAGAGATTATTAATATCGAATCGAACGCCATTCAACAAATTGAGATTTTTGATATTTCAGGAAAGAAACTCTTATCT
>CAZMPB010000040.1:0-20939 GCA_964567775.1 uncultured Bacteroidales bacterium | reverse complement strand
AGTAAAACAACAGTTCCGTAAGCCGGGTTCTGTTTTAGTCTGCCATTTATCTGGCCGCAACGTCGCCGCTGTGTTCTAACGACCTACCCTCCGGAATCGGGCGGGCAGCCCTCAAACTCCGGTTTATTTGGTCTTTCAACCCATAAGGTTTACCCGCAGGTTATGTCGCCATAACAAGCCGTGAGCTCTTACCTCACGTTTTCACCCTTTCCCCGACACAACGTGCCTGGGTGGTTATTTTCTGTGGCACTGTCTGTTCCCGGCACCTGCGTACCAGGACCTTCCCGTTAGGAAGTATGGAGCCCTGTGTTGCCCGGACTTTCCTCTCCGCCAAAGGCGGGGCGACAGACCGAACTATTGTTTTACCGGTGCAAAGGTAAGAAAAATAAGGGAGTTGAATTTAAAAGTTCCGGGTAAAAAATGAAGCCAAAAAATACTTATTTTTGCCGGTGAAAAAAAACTTTTGCATGCACGATAAAATATATATTGCAGGTATTGGAACCATTTCTGCCATCGGGCAAAATGTGAATGAAACCCTCGGATCGCTCAAAACATCCACGCACGGTATTGGGCGCCTTGAATTTATTGACACCATCTACAAGGACAAAATGCCTTTTGGCGAGGTTAGAAAGTCCAACGAAGAATTAAAAAAAATTCTCGGTCTTGACCCGGAGAAATTGATCACCAGAACCAGCCTTTTCGGGATGATAGCTGCAAAAGAAGCCCTGGAAAATTCCGGCATCGATATCGGAAAATACCGTTGCGGCCTTGTATCGGCAACCTCTGTGGGGGGGATGGACCTGAGCGAACGTTTTTATGATGAATTTTATGTCGACAATTCTACCGGCAACCTTGACGGGATTAAAGGTCATGATTGTGCCGACAGTACGGAACATATCGCTGATCTTCTGGGGATAAAAGACTACCTGGCAACCATCAGCACGGCATGTTCATCTTCCGCAAATGCTATAATGTTTGCCTCCAGGCTGATAAAAAATGATATGTTGGACGTGGTACTGGCAGGCGGAACAGATTCTTTAACGCGATTCACGCTGAATGGATTCAACACTTTGATGATCCTCGATAAAAATCATTGTAAACCGTTCGATGCTGCCCGCGCAGGGCTAAATCTCGGCGAAGGCTCCGGATTTGTTGTTTTGGTTTCGGAAGAAATTCTGAATAAGCTGAACAAAAAGCCTCTTGCTGAAGTTAAAGGATACGGAAACGCTAATGATGCCTACCATCAGACTGCTTCTTCCCCCGAAGGGCAGGGCGCTTTTCTGGCGATGAGCAAGGCAATGGAAATGAGTGGCCTGCAGCCCGAAGAAATAGATTATATCAATGTGCATGGCACAGGTACCGGCAATAATGACCTTTCGGAAGGTGTTGCTATGAAAAGAATATTCGGAGAAAAGATACCTTTATTCAGCTCTACCAAACCTTTCACCGGGCACACCCTGGGCGCTGCGGGCGGGATAGAAGCTGTGCTTTCAGTACTTGCTATTCAAAATAAAATGATATATCCAAGCCTGAACTTTTCAGAACCTATCCCGGAGCTGGGCATTTCGCCTGTTACACAACTTATTGAAAACTGTAAAGTTGATAACGTCCTTTCAAATTCATTCGGATTTGGCGGAAACAACTCAACATTGATTATTTCAGGAGTTAAATAAATCAATCTTATGGCATTTCAGACCCACAATTATGAACTCCAACTCCCAGTCCGCCGTAGCGGAATAGTGTCCAAATTCCAATCCGCCGCGGCGGACCAAATTCAAAGATCCAAATTCCAAGATCCAAACTCAAAACTCCAAACTCGAAACTCCAAACTCCTAACCCTATGAAAACCTACATAAATTCCGCTACTGCCATCAGTCCTCAACCGACATTTTGCAAGCCTTTTGAGATGGTCAAACCAGAAAGATATGAAACAGAATTTCTGAAATGCGTGGAGCCTGATTATAAAGAATATATCAATCCGGCTCTTTTACGCCGTATGGGGCGCGTGGTGAAAATGGGTGTGGCAGCGTCTATTCAATGCCTGAAAGATACCGGGCTGGAAAAACCCGATGCCATTATCACCGGTACGGGCCTTGGCTGTATCGAAGACACCGAAAAGTTCCTGAATGATATCATCATTAATAAAGAACAATTTCTCCCGCCCACATCTTTCATACAGTCGACCCACAACACCATTGCGGGACAAATAGCCTTATTGCTTAAATGCAACAGTTATAACTACGCCTATGTTCACCGCTGTTTTTCATTTGAAAATGCGCTACAGGATGCCATGATGATGCTGAACGAACAACCCGGGTCTAAAATATTACTTGGCGGAGTTGACGAAATTACGCCAGCCTCCTATACCATTTTGAATCGGCTTGGTGTTTATAAAAGTGTTCTCGGATCGGACACCGGAATATTCACGGATAAAACCGGGGGCAGCATAGCAGGGGAGGGTGCCTCGTTTTTTGTCCTTTCAAATAATCCGGAAAATGCTTTTGCTGCCATAGATGCTGTTAAAATTTTTTACAACCCTGATGATATTAGCCACACAGAGAGCTATATTTCCGGGTTTATCCAAAAACAGGGACTTACATTCAGGGATATTGATGCAGTAATAATGGGTTACAGCGCCGACAATGATTCAGATGCTGTTTATGATACGCTTTCGACCGGCATTTTTGCGGATAATAATATTTTGTATTACAAACATCTTTGCGGTGAATATTTTACTTCTTCATCCTTTGCCGTATGCGCCGGAGCAAATATCCTGAAAAAAAATTCGTGCCCCGATACGATGAAACTCAGGTTTGATAAGGTGGATCAGTTTAAACACATCCTTATTTACAATCAATTTAAAAACTCCGAGCACGGTCTTATTTTACTTTCTTCATGCTGAAGTTAAAATATATTTTGATCTTCATAACGATACTGCTCGCACTGATCGGTACATTGAGCTGGTTTTACGGCATTTCTCCCTGGTGGTATGTGTTGCCGGGTGTCATCCTGGTTTTTTTTACGGCACTCGGATCAGCCCGTATTGGTATGTCTTTTTATTTTGATGTTGTATGCCGGATAAAAAGCAGTGAAAATATAGTGCTCACTTTTGATGATGGCCCCGACCCATCTGTTACCCCAAAAGTCCTCGAAGTGCTGAAAAAGAATAATGTCAAGGCTGTTTTTTTCTTTATCGGGCATAAAGCCGAAAATTTTCCCGGTCTTGTGAAACAGGCTTTTGAGGAGGGACATATCATCGGCAACCATTCTTATAGTCACCATGATCTGTATGGTTTATATTCTTCGGGAAAAGTTGCTGCTGACATGGAAAGATCAGCAGAAGTGATAAAAAATATCATTGGTGTCAAACCGATGTTTTTCAGGCCGCCGTTCGGAGTTACCAATCCTAATATTAAAACTGCTTTAAAAAAATTGAAACTCCTGCCGGTAGGATGGAGCTTGCGTTCGCTGGATACGATGAATAAAGGGCCTGAAAAATTGAAAAAAAGAATTTCGAAAGTGAAAGCGGGAGATATTGTCCTGTTTCACGACAGGATTACCGGGATTGATCTTGTAACAGATGAATTTATCAGAACATGCAGACAACAACAACTGGAGTTTGCACGTTTAGATGAGGCGTTAAAAACAAATGCGTATGAATAGAATTTCTTTTAAAATATTTGTGATACTGTTGTTATCTTCAGGAATCGCATTGGCTGCAGTGCCTGATACTTCGTATAAAACCATCAAAGACACTGCCTTTTTCAACAACAGGCTTAGAACATACAATGCCGGACTTTCAACCATCGAGTGTGATTTTGTTCAGCAGAAATATATGAGCATTTTAAACGAACCTGTCGTGTCGAACGGCAAATTTTGTTATAAAAATGGCGTGATGATACGCTGGGAATATACGGATCCTTTCAAATACGTGATTATTATCAACAACGGCAGGATGTCCATCAAAGATGATGAAAAAACAAGTTCTTATGATCTTACTGCCAGCGAATCTTTTAATAAATTAAATACAATTCTTGGTAAGATATTGCAAGGGAATGTGCTGAATGACAAAAATGATTTTACCTGCAGCTATTACGAAAATGATCTCAATTACAAATTGGTGTTAACGCCGGGATCAAAGGATATTAAAGCATTTTTTAAGAATATCGTTTTGTTTTTTGAGAAAAAAATGTTTTCGGTTGCGCGTGTTCAGATGAACGAAGTTTCAGGCGACAAGACTGATATTTTGTTTAACAACCGGAAGATCAATAATGAAATTCCGGATGATAAATTTATTTTAAAATAGAAACAATGCTGTTAGATACTTTTTTTAAAATCCTTAGTACCTCAAGGGAAGAAGAAAAAACTGTAGTTCAGGTTGAGCTTGAAAAAGATCATAAAATCTATGAAGGCCATTTTCCAGGAAACCCTGTGGTGCCCGGTGTGTGCCTCATTCAGATGATACGGGAAGTCATTGAGGAACTACAAGGCCAAAAGTTGAGGCTTATGGCTGCGGATGAAACAAAATTTTTGAATATTGTTAATCCTCTGACTTCAAATTTTCTGACAATTGAAGTTAAAAACCGCCCTAAATCAGAAAACCCGCTGGCTTTTAGTTTTTTTATTACCGACGGCCAGTTTACTTATTTGAAGATGAGGGCAGATTTTTGCAGTTATCAATAAGCAATAGCGTAGTTAACAACAAATTTAATCAGATACAGAATATGTCATCGCTATTAAAAATATCCATAAACACAGCCATTGAAGCCGGTTTGAAGATCATGGAGGTTTTTAACGACGGTATCCGTGTCCGGATTAAAAGAAATTTCACCCCTGTTACCAATGCCGACAAGGCTGCCAACCAGATCATCATCGAAAGATTGTTACCCTTCAAAATTCCTGTGATCTCTGAAGAATCAGCAATTACACCTTACAAAGAGCGTATGGGTTGGGATTTTTTCTGGCTGGTCGATCCGCTGGATGGTACCAAAGAATTTATCTCACGCAGCAATGATTTTACCGTGAATATTGCCCTGGTGAAAGATCATATTCCTCTTTTAGGCGTTATCTATGCGCCGGCATATGATATTCTCTACTTTGCCGAAGATAAGCTGGGGTCGTTTAAACTTGAAGCTGCATCGAAGCTTATCAACACAAGCCGTGAAAACGGGATCGATAAAATAGTTTCTGAAAGCAGGTGTTTACCCTATTTTGAAACGAAAACATACACCTACCTTGTGAGTAAATCCCACATCAACGCTAAAACACGCAAATACCTTAAAAATGATAAAAAGCCCAAACACTTTTTAAGCAAGGGGAGCTCTTTAAAACTTTGTATGCTTGCCGAAGGCAGTGCTGATGAATATCCTCGTTTCGGGCGGACAATGGAATGGGATACCGCTGCTGGTGATGCTATTTTACGTTATGCCGGGGGAAAGATCAGGAATGTTGAAAATTCAAAACCCCTGAAATACAACAAGGAAAATCTGGCAAACCCTGAATTTATCGCTTACCATTCATCCAATTTATCCGCGCTTTAAACGATTCGTTATTTTGTTGGGAGGGGATGGAAATTGTTTTTTTAATTCTTGTAATTTGTTGCTTATTTCATCCTATGTATCGCTTATTTTTACATTAGCTTTTTACGAAAAATCCACTTTTACCCGGCCTGAATGGTAGCCGACAAGCAGCAGGCACACAAGCCGCGAAACTGAACGTCCTCTTTTAAATAATACATTACCGTTCAGGTACTTACAAGTAAAAAGCTATGGATTTGGATGAAACGTCAGCATGCAAAAAAAATATTATTTTTTATTAAATCGTTCTGAATGTTGACAGCGTGACTCATAACTATTTTTTTTTTGCGTTATAATATTATAAAAAATTTTTATTTTTGATAACTATATACAATATTTTTGATTTCATGTTAATAATTTTAATTTCGTGTGTTTAATATCTTTTTTTTTAAATTAAGAAAAATGAAAAAAATAGTCGTTTTTGTTGCGTTATTATTTTTTATTATATTCCCCAACAAGGATGTGTTGGGACAGCCGGGATGCGCCAGTGTTACCATAACTACAAATGGCGGCAATAATTTTGCTTTACCCTGCAATCAGTCCTGCACCACATTAACAGCATCAGCCATACAAACCAGCGGCGAAACAAGTACTTATTCTGCTTCATCCATTCCTTATTCGCCTCCCTATGCTTTTAATACCGGAACCCCAATATTGGTTAATGTTGACGACACCTGGAGCGGTATCATTAACTTGCCATTTACCTTCTGTTTTTATGGGGCAAGCTATAACCAAATTATTGCAGGCTCTAATGGTGTCATTTCTTTTGATCTTACTAATGCCGGTGGTTATTGTCAGTGGCCGTTTACTGCCACTTGCCCGTCCTCCAGCCTGCCTACAAATGCTATTTTTGGCGTCTATCATGATATCGACCCTGCCGTTGCCGGAACAATGTATTATGCAATACTTGGCTCTTATCCCTGCAGGACATTTGTTGTTAACTGGTATAATGTTGCTATGTTTTCAAGCAGTTGTAACTATATGTTGGCAACTCACCAGATTGTTTTGTATGAAACCTCAAATATCATCGAGGTATATATTCAAAATAGTCCTATATGCAGCAGTTGGAACTCAGGAAACGCTTTAGTAGGTATACAGGATGCTACAGGAACTAATGGCATCGCGGCACCCGGAAGAAATACCTCTGCATGGAGCGCTAGCAACGAGGCATGGCGTTTTACTCCGACTGGCTCATCTATTGTTGGGATAACATGGTTTCAGGGGGCAACACAAATCGGTACAGGTAATTCAGTAAATGTTTGCCCTTCGGGAACAACGACATATACAGCTCAGGCTACTTATAATACTTGTTTTAATGTGCCGGTTACTGTTTCTGATAATATTACAGTTTCCCTTGCCAGCGGCAATGTCGTTCTGGGTCCGGCAAACCCTGCCATTTGCTCCGGGGGTTCCATTGGCCTTACAGCTTCCGGCTCAAATACATATACTTGGACTCCGGCTACCGGATTAAATCAGACGACAGGTTCTTCTGTTACTGCATCCCCGCCTACAACTACCACATATACTGTTACTGGCATAACCCCGGGATGTACTTCGACAAACTCAATAACAGTAAACGTTTCTGCTATGCCAGTGATCTCGCCCCCTGCCAACATTACGGTATGTTCAGGTACGGCAATTCCGGCAGGCAATATTACCAGCACGCCGGCAGGCGCTACTTATACCTGGACTAATTCGAATTCTGCCATCGGGCTGGCAGCAAGCGGAACCGGACAAGTACCCGGGTTCACAGCAAGCAATTCTTCCTCTTCGGCTATTACAGGCACAATTACCGTAACTCCTGCAATCGGAACTTGTGTTGGAACCCCTGTAACATACACAATAACCGTTAACCCGTTGCCGGTGATCTCTGCTCCAGCTAATATTACGGTATGTTCAGGCGCAGCAATTCCTGCAGGCAGTATCGTCAGTACACCTGCCGGCGCTACCTATACCTGGACTAACTCGAATACCGCCATCGGGCTGGCAGCAAGCGGAACCGGGCAGGTGCCGGGATTCACAGCGACAAATTCCACTGGTACAGCAATAACAGGTACAATTACAATAACTCCGGCAATGGGAACTTGTGTTGGAACGCCTGTAACATATACGATAACTGTTAGTTCAATGCCGGTGATCTCTGCCCCTGCCAACATTACGGTATGTTCAGGTACGGCAATTCCGGCAGGCAATATTACCAGCACGCCGGCAGGCGCTACTTATACCTGGACTAATTCGAATTCTGCCATCGGGCTGGCAGCAAGCGGAACCGGACAAGTACCCGGGTTCACAGCAAGCAATTCTTCCTCTTCGGCTATTACAGGCACAATTACCGTAACTCCTGCAATCGGAACTTGTGTTGGAACCCCTGTAACATATACGATAACTGTTAATCCTTTGCCGGCTATTACTGCTCCGGCTAATATTGTTATTTGTTCTGGCACAACTGTCCCTGCAGGCAATATCGTCAGTACACCTGCCGGTGCTACCTATACCTGGACCAACTCAAATACAGCCATCGGGCTGGCAGCAAGCGGAACCGGACAAGTACCTGGATTTACAGCAACAAATTCCACTGGTACAGCAATAACAGGCACAATTACAATAACTCCGGCAATGGGAACTTGTGTTGGAACCCCTGTAAGCTATACGATAACTGTTAATCCAATGCCTGTTATCTCTGCCCCGGCGAATATTACTGTATGTTCTGGTACTGCAATTCCCGCAGGCACTATTGTCAGTACACCTGCGGGTGCTACTTACACCTGGACTAACTCAAATACTGCCATCGGGCTGGCAGCCAGCGGAGCCGGGCAAGTGCCGGGATTCACAGCAACCAATGGTACTGCTACAGCGATAACAGGTTCAATTACGGTAACTCCGACAATAGGAACTTGTGTTGGAAACCCTGTAAATTATACGATAACTGCTACTCCTTTGCCGACGATAACTGCTCCGGCTAACATTATTGTATGTTCTGGTACAGCAATTCCTGCAGGCAATATTGTCAGTACGCCTGCCGGAGCTACTTATACCTGGACTAATTCAAATATTTCGATTGGTTTGGCAGCAAGCGGAACCGGGCAAGTACCGACATTCACAGCAACCAATGCCACCAGTACGGCAATAACAGGTTCAATTACGGTAACCCCGGCCATTGGAGCTTGTGTCGGAACCCCTGTGACATACACGATTACTGTTAATCCATTACCGGTGATAACTGCTCCAGCTAACATTACGGTATGTTCAGGCGCAGCAATTCCTGCAGGCAGTATTACCAGCACACCTTCGGGTGCTACTTATACCTGGACAAACTCGAATACCGCCATCGGGCTGGCAGCAAGCGGAACGGGTCAGGTGCCTGGATTTACTGCAACAAATACCACCAGTGCAGTAATAACCGGGACTATTACGATAACTCCTGCAATCGGTACTTGTGTCGGAACCCCCGTGACATACACTATAACTATTAATCCATTACCGGTTATTATGGCCCCGGCTAACATTATTGTATGTTCTGGTACAGCAATCCCTGCAGGCAATATTGTCAGTACGCCTGCCGGCGCTACTTATACCTGGACTAATTCAAATATTTCGATTGGTTTGGCAACAAGCGGAACCGGGCAAGTACCGGCATTGACAGCAACCAATGCCACCAGTACGGCAATAACAGGTTCAATTACGGTAACCCCGGCAATTGGAACTTGTGTTGGAACCCCTGTGACATACACGATTACTGTTAATCCATTACCGGTGATAACTCCTCCGGCTAGCATTAATGTGTGTTCAGGTACGGCAATTCCTGCCGGCAGTATTGCCAGCACACCTGCAGGTGCTACTTATTCCTGGACTAACTCGAATAATGCCATTGGATTGGCAGCAAGCGGCACCGGTCAGGTGCCGGGATTTACTGCAAACAATGCTGTTACTGCTTCCATAACAGGTACAATTACTGTCACGCCGGCTATTGGAACCTGTGTCGGAATTCCGGTAAGTTATACTATTACAGTGAAACCAATTCCTTCAGTTACTGTGCCGGTGAGTATTACCATATGCAACGGAGGTGTCATTGCAGCAACATCCTTTACAAGCCCTGTAGCAGGCGCTACCTATACCTGGACGAACAGTAATACTGCTATCGGTTTAGGTGCAAGTGGTTCGGGGAATATTTCCGGCTTTAATGCAACGAATACCACCACGGATCCTATTACAGCTACTGTTACGGTAACGCCATCAGCCAACGGTTGTACGGGGACATCTTCCACTTATACCATAACAGTAAATCCGACTCCGGGGGTTGTGGTTCCGGCTAATATTCATGTTTGCCATGGTGAGGCCGTTCCGGGTTCTTTGTTTACAAGCCCGACTAACGGCTCTACCTTTGCCTGGACAAATTCATCCACCACAATAGGCCTGGCTTCCAGCGGGACAGGCAATGTCCCACCGTTTACAGCTTCGAATACAGGTACCGGCCCTGTCGTGGCAACCATTACAGTTACGCCAACAGCAAATACTTGTGCAGGTACTCCGTCTTCATACACAATTACGGTGAATCCTTTGCCGGTAATCACCTTCTCACCGATGCCTCAATTATGTCATACTTCTCCTGCATTCACGCTGGCCCAGGCTTCTCCGCCCGGGGGAACATATTCGGGTAATGGTATTTCAGGCGCTACTTTCGATCCTGCTATTGCAGGCATTGGAACACATACGGTTACTTATGATTACACCAATCCTGTGACCGGATGCAGCAATTCAGACACTACGCAGATTGTCATCAATGGTTTTTTAACGATTACGGTTACCCCCAATAACCCGTTTGTTTGTGATGGAAACAGTGTCTTGCTAATGTCCGACGGCGCCTATAATTTTACCTGGCTGCCTAATACCGGCTTATCTTCAACTACAGGCTCGAATGTGGTAGCTACACCTGTCAGTACAACGACATATACGGTGTCGGGTACTAATCCTAATGGTTGCATGGGTTCGGCCTCAGTGATTGTCAGTGTATACAATACACCTGTGTTGTCAGTTACGTCGCTGCCAAGTGAAGGGTGCAGTCCGCTGGATGTGACTTTTGGTTTTGCACCGCTTGGCCCGATTGATACAAATACCCTGATGTGGAATTTCGGGGATCTTTCATCGGCTGATAATACTTCTGTATTGACAACACCAACGCATACTTTCTTCAATAACGGGAATTACACGATCTATCTCAGCGCACTTACAACCGATGGTTGTCCTGTTTCGGCTACAGATACTGTTAAAGCATATCTGAGACCAATCGCAGATTTTTATAATAACCCAATTGTTGGTTTCTCTGATAACCCGAAGATTGATTTTATAGACTTGTCAACTAATGCAATAGCATGGGACTGGAATTTTGGGGATCCTGCATCGTATAATAATAATAATTCTTATTTGCAAAATCCGACTCATTTTTATACGGATACCGGCACTTTTATCGTTCAACTGATTGTTTTCAGCAACCAAAGTTGTTCCGATACGGTTGAAAAACCGGTAATCATTTATCCGGAAATCATAATTTATATTCCAAATGCTTTTACTCCGAATGATAATGGCCTAAATGAGACTTTTAAACCGATTATGTCGGGTATTGATGAAGCGAAATATGACTTTTATATTTACGATCGCTGGGGACGCATATTGTTTCAAACAAATGATGCCAATGCCGCATGGGATGGAAAATATAACGGAAAGGATTGCGAACTCGGAGTCTATGTTTATTTTATCTTATATACCAGCATGACTGGTGAGAAATTTAAACTGAGGGGCCATGTGACAATAATCAGATAGGTTACCCAACGATGAATTATTAATAATCAAATTAGAGATTGCCTGAAACAGATCTTAGTTGTGTCCATTAATTAAATGAAATATCATGGAAGAAAATAAATCCGAATTCAAGGTAAAGGGAGAGAAGCTCCTGGAAAAGATAAAACAACTGATACACGAAGGTAATATCCGCCGTATCATTATAAAAGACGACAAAGGAAGGATTTTCATGGAAATACCCTTGACAGTCGGCCTGGTTGGAACAGCATTACTACCGGTACTGGCGGCCGTCGGCGCTTTGGCAGCCCTGGTGAATGATTTTACCATTGTTGTTATTAAGAAGGACGAAAAAGAAAAAGAATAACAGATAATGGTTTTTAATAAAATTCAGGATGTTGGGGACTTGAAAAGAATTTCTGTCCATATCCGGAAAGATATTTTGCTAAGCCTTGCCGAAGCAGGCTCCGGGCACACCGGCGGTTCGCTGGGATTAGCCGACATTTTTACCTGTCTGTATTTTTCTGTGATGAACCATGATCCTCAAAACCCTCAATGGAAAGGGCGTGACCGCCTGATATGTTCTATCGGGCATGTTGCCCCGGTACTTTATGCGGCCCTGGCTCATGCAGGATATTTTCCTGAAGAAGAATTACAGACCCTGCGTAAACTTGGTTCGCGTCTGCAGGGGCATCCTGGCAGGGATCACGGATTGCCCGGCATTGAATTATCTGCCGGCTCGCTGGGCCAGGGCTTGTCCGTAGCGGTGGGCATGGCGCTCGCCGCAAAATATGACCGGGAAGATCACCGGATTTTCTGCATCATGGGCGATGGCGAATTACAGGAAGGATCTGTTTGGGAAGCCGTCATGAGCGCGGCACATCATAAACTGGATCATCTTTGCGTTATCGTTGACCGAAACAATCTTCAGATTGATGGAAGAACATCCGATGTGATGGAATTAGAACCTCTTGCTGATAAATGGAGAAGTTTTGGCTGGGAGGTGATGGAATGTAATGGTAATGACCATAAAGAAATATTATCAACGTTAGAGTCAATGAGTGATGTTCACTCCAAGCCCGTGGTTATGCTTGCACATACTCTGATGGGAAAAGGAGTGAAGGCCATTGAAAACGATTACCGCTGGCATGGAAAAGCGCCATCGAAAGAAGAAGCTGAAAAATTTATTGCTACGCTTGAATAAAATGACATGAAAATGCAATTGAATAACAGAGGCAGCAAACCAACAAAAACAGGCTTTGGAGAGGGAATACTTGATGCCGGGAAACTTCACCCTGAACTGATGGTTCTTGGCGCCGACATTACTGCTTCGGTAGGCCTTGATCTTTTTGCAAAAGAATTTCCCGGACGTTTTGTTTCCCTTGGCATTGCCGAACAAAACTGTGCCGCCGTGGCAGCCGGCCTCGCACTTAGTGGCAAGATACCAGTTTTTTCTACTTATGGCGTTTTTGCTGCTTTGCGCTCGGCTGACCAGATAAGGGTTTCTGTCTGTTATAATAATTTGCATGTCATTATCGGCGGGGCACATGCCGGTATTTCTGTAGGCCCTGATGGCGCTACACATCAGGCATTGGAAGATATTGCCATTATGCGCGTGCTACCGAACATGACCGTGCTCTCCCCTTGTGATGCAACTCAGGCTAAGTTGTTGACACAACTGGCAGCCGATAAACTGAAAAGCCCGGTATATATTCGTTTTGGGCGTGAGGCAGTACCTGATTTTATCCCAACAAATATTGAAACTGAAATTGGGAAAGGACAATTACTAAAAGAAGGAAATGATGTCAGCCTTATGGCCACAGGGCACATGGTCTGGGAAGCGCTGCAGGCGGCATATATCCTCGAAAAACAGGGCGTAGATGCACGGGTAATAAATATTCATACCATAAAACCCATTGATAAAAATATCATCATTGAGGCAGCCCGCGAAACAAAAAAGATAGTTACTGTGGAGGAACATCAGGTTTATGGCGGTTTTGGAAGCGCCGTGGCCGAAGTAGTGGCGCAGAATTTTCCGGTAAAAATGAAAATTATCGGGATAAACGATACCTTTGGTGAGTCGGGAAAACCTGCTGAACTTATGAAAAAATTCAAATTAGATGCCGAAGATATTTCTACTACAGTGATACAGTTTTTAAATGATAACAATTGATACAGATATGAAGATCTTTAAGGGGACGGGGATATTTATCATAATCGCTCTTGTATTGCTGTGCGTATATTATACCGTTATTCATAAAAATAAAAAGGATTTCAATACAGCAAACAGTGTGGTAGCCGCTCAGGCCGATACTGTAGGAGAAAAGTCAGAAACAGCCGATGTAAATGAAGATACCATTGTGAGTATTGAATTTCTTACCGGTAAATTCAATCCGGCCAAAGACACGTCGTTCACAGAATGCGACCTTGAATATGCCAATCGTACCGGGATTTTCATTCAGGAAGAAACTTACAAAGCGTTTATTAAAATGTTTTATGCCGCGAAAAACGATGGTGTGAACCTGAAAATCATTTCAGGGGCGCGGAATTTTAACTATCAGAAATCCATTTGGGAACAGAAATGGAACGGCGGCAGGATGGTGGATGGTAAAAACCTTGCCACCACGGTGAAAGACCCTACAGAACGTGCAAAAATAATTCTTAAGTACAGTTCCATGCCGGGCACGTCGCGCCACCACTGGGGCACCGATGTGGACCTGAACAGCATGGAAAACAAATATTTCGAAACCACCCTGGGGAAAAAGGTCTATGAATGGCTATGTGCTAATGCTTCAAAATACGGATTCTGCAAGCCTTTCAGCGCTTTGGGAGAAAAAAGAAAAACCGGTTATCAGGAAGAAAAATGGCACTGGTCGTATATGCCAATGGCAAAGATATATTTAAAGCAATATCAGGAAAAAGTTACTTATGAAAATATCACAGGCTTTGCCGGCAGCCAAACGGCCAGCCAACTGAATGTGATCAACGATTATGTGTTAAGCATAAACAGGGACTGTGAATAAATAAAAACGCTTGCTGTTGTTTTACACAGTACTGATTTTTAAAATATTTGTTTTCCCGTGTTCGTTTAATGGCGAGCTGCCTACATGAATAACCCGGTCGCCCGGTTGCAGGAATTTCTTTTCCCTGAGTATAGCTATAGACTCTTCAATAGACACTTCCATTTTTTCGTATGACTTCAGATAAAAAACTTTCACACCCCACATTAGTGACAAATAAGGCATCAGCCTGTCCACATTGGTGAACACAAAAATATCGGTTACCGGCCTGTTGGCTGATATCTGCTTTGCTGTGTAACCTGAGTGGGTAAACGTAATAACAGCTTTTGCATTTATTTGTCTCGCCAACGCTGCGGCATTTTAACACACAGCATCGGCAAGGTAATCGGGCGATGCCTCATCAGGAACATTTATTTTGTTGTAGGGAGTCCCATGGCTTTCGGTATAATCAATTATTTTTTGCATGTTCATGATCGTCTCGACCGGATATTTGCCGATGGATGTCTCGCCGCTGAGCATTAGTGCATCAGCGCCATCGAGCACGGCGTTAGCCACATCGGTGGCTTCCGCCCGGGTAGGAGAGAAGTTCGTGATCATGCTTTCCATCATCTGGGTGGCAACGATTACCGGCCTCGACCGGCTGATGCATTTTTCGATGATGTGTTTTTGAATCAGTGGGACTTCGTCAAAAGGCATTTCCACACCCAAATCACCCCTGGCTACCATCAGGCCGTCAGCGTGTTGAATGATCTGATCAATTTCCTGAAGAGCTTCGGGCTTTTCAATTTTGGCAATCACACCTGCATGACTGTCATGTTTCTTTATTAATTTTTTTAATTCAAGAACATCACCGGCTTTTCGTACGAACGACAATGCGATCCAGTCCACACCGTGCGCGATGGCAAAAAGGGCATTAGAAATATCTTCTTTCGTAAGGCATGGCAATGAAACCCTGGTGTTCGGCAGGTTCACTCCTTTATGCGATGGAAGCAGTCCTCCGGAAATGACTTTTGCTGCCACCGTATCGTTTTTATTTGTAGATAGAACCTCCAGCTTTATTTTTCCATCATCAATCAGTATTATTTCTCCACTATTGACATCCTTAGGAAAATCAAGATAACTCATATACACCCGGCTGCTGGTCCCGACACATTTTTCTGATACAAAGCTGATGATGCCGCCTTCGGCCAATGCTGCGGAATTATTTTCTATCTCGCCAACTCTTAATTTGGGCCCTTGCAAATCGGCCAGGACAGCTACATGGGAATCCAATTCGATATTCAGTTTTTTTATAAGTGTTACCAATTTCAAAAATTCTGCCTGTGATGAATGTGAGAAATTTATCCTGAAAACATCCACACCTTCCCGGATCATACTTTTTATTATGTCCTTAGAAGAACAAGCCGGGCCTAAAGTGGCAACTATTTTAGTTTTTGAAAGAGTTTGTTTCATAATTTTTTTTTGATAAAATAGATAAGCCAAATTGATTTCTAATTATTATTTGTCACAAAATATATCTTCAGGGTATTCCACCTTCGTCAAAAACAAACCTTTTGCAGGAACCGACATGCCTGCTTCGGAGCGTGACCCTTTTTCAAGGATGTTTTTAAATCCGATCAGGTCGATGTTATGCAAACCCACATCCAGCATGGTTCCTACGATGGCGCGGACCATATTTCTTAAAAAACGGTTGGCGGTGATGGTGAAAATATGTCTGCTGTGGTGGGTTTCCCAATGTGCATCATAAATCGTGCATAAGAAATTATTAACCTGTGTGTGGGTTTTTGAAAAACACGAAAAATTATTGTGCTGCATAAGCAGCGCACATGCTTCGTTCATCAGGGAAACATCTATTGGAGAGTGGAAATAAAACTCGTAATTTTTATCGAAAGGACTGCGTTTGGAGTTGATAAAATACTGATATGTTCTTTTTAACGCCGAAAAACGGGCGTGAGCATCGGGAGTTACTTTCATGATGCGGGTTATCACAATGTCGTCAGGCAGCAAACTGGTAAGGTTATAACCAGTTTGATCTGTGCTAGGCAATGGTTCTTCCACATCGAAATGAGCAAAGAACTCCCGGGCATGAACACCGGCATCAGTGCGTCCGCAGCCTGTAAGTTTTACATCCCGGCGTAAGATAGTGTTCAGTGCATCATTGATCTTTTGCTCGATGCTCAGCGCATTTTCCTGCCTTTGCCAGCCATGGTATTGGCTGCCATCGAAAGAGATTTTTATGAAATAACGTTGAGGCATGGTAACTATGTTTTCGGTGTTTTTATTTTACTACAAGGCACGCAAGTGCCCGCCGCGACGGAGGCAAATAACATACGCCAAAGACCCCGCAATCAGGTTTTATCCTCAAAGTGCCCTTTGCGAAAAAATACTTTGTATCCATTGTAGTTAACAAAACTCAAAAAATTATTAAATTAATATGTTTAATTATCCAAAAGTAATAAAAAACAAAATTTATTTCTACATTTGCTTTCAATAAAGAAAAAATCCCATGATAGTTGACTTGTTCATTCCGTGTTTTATTGACCAGGTTTATCCCCAGGTTGGTACGAACATGGTAAAAATATTTGAGAAACTTGGTGTTGATGTTGATTATAATACCGAACAAACCTGCTGCGGCCAAATGGCTTTCAACAGTGGGTTCTGGGATGATGCCAGGCAGTTGGGTGAAAAGTTTATCAATGATTTTTCTAACAACCGTAAAATTGTTGCTCCTTCGGCATCCTGTGTTGGTATGGTGCGGAATTATTATTCAGAACTTTTCAATAATTCATCCCTGCATAACCAATGCAAGCAGATACAAAGCAATATTTATGAGTTCACTGATTTTCTTGTCAATGTGTTGCACGCAGAAGATATTGGCGCTGAATTCAATCATGTAATTACGTATCATGATGCTTGTGCTGCATTGCGCGAGTATGGCCTTAAAGATCAGCCCCGTAAACTTTTAAGCCGTGTGAAAGGCTTGCAGTTGAATGAGATGAAAGATAATGACGTATGCTGCGGCTTTGGCGGGACTTTTTCTGTGAAATTCGAGCCAATTTCCACAGCTATGGGCGAACAAAAAGTACAGAATGCCATCGACAGCGGGGCAGATTACATCGTTTCCACCGAAGCGTCGTGCCTGATGCACCTCCAGGGTTATATCTCAAAACACAAATTGCCCATAGAGACCATTCATATCGCGGATATACTTGCCAGTGGCTGGTAAATTGAGGCCCGCATGGTTTTTTTTATAAAGATGACTATCGAACAAGGAATGATGATTTATGATGTTGTTCAGGCTTTTTGTTCTTAAATCGTTAATCGTTAATCAGTATTCTTAAATCGTTAATCGTTGTTCTTAAATCAAATGAAAAAATATCGAACAAGGAATGATGTTTTATAATTGATTTTATGGCAAACTGGGATATTTATTTAAAAGGCTTTCGTTCGTTTTTGTTGCTCGAGAAATCGTTATCGGGAAATTCCATAGATGCTTACGAACATGATGTGGAAAAGCTACTTCAGTATTTTGAATATTCACAGCAATCGGTAAAGCCTGAAGATCTTGAGTTGAAGCATTTGCAGGGATTCCTGAAATGGATCAACGAACTCGGGATGAGCCCGTATACCCAGGCTCGCGTGATCTCAGGCATCAGGGCATTTTATAAATATCTGATCATGGAGAACATCGTGAAAAATGATCCGGCAGAAATGCTTGAATCACCTAAAATAAGCCGCAAACTCCCTGATATTCTCAGCATTCAGGAGATCGATGCCCTGATAGCTGCCATTGACCTGAGCCTTCCGCAAGGCGAAAGGAACAAGGCGATACTTGAAACACTTTACGGCTGCGGATTACGTGTTTCGGAACTGGTGGGGCTGAAGATCTCGGATATCTACTTTAACGAAGGATTTGTCCGTATCATCGGCAAGGGCAACAAAGAACGGCTGGCGCCTATCGGCAAGGTGGCTATGAAGCAGATACGCATATATATGGAAAATGTGCGTGTGCATATCGACATAAAAAAAGGCAGTACGGACATATTATTTTTGAACAGGCGGGGGGCGAAGCTGACACGACAGATGATATTTCTGATCATAAAAGACCTGGCAGAAAAGATCGGGTTGAAGAAGAAGATCGGCCCGCATACCTTCCGGCATTCTTTTGCCACACACCTGATCGAAGGAGGCGCCGATCTCAGGGCTGTTCAGGATATGCTGGGCCATGAATCCATTACCACTACAGAAATTTATACGCATCTCGACAGGGAATTTTTAAGGGATGCTATTATTCAGTATCACCCGCGCTCATAAATATTTATTTCCATAATTTTTTTATTACCTTAGCCTAAAAAAATATGAAACCCAAAGACCTGTACATGATTTTGTTCCTGGCAGCCCTGTTTCTGCCTTTCGTGATTTTTCCAGCCTTGTATAAATTCTATATTGATACGAACACCGCTCATCCGGTACTGCTTGCCATGTTCAAATTCGGCATCCTGGCCACCACGGGCGAACTTATCGGGCTACGCATCAAGACCGGCCGGTATTTTGAGAAAGGTTTTGGAATTATTCCCCGTGCGGTGGTATGGGCTTTGCTGGGCGCTACTATTGCCATAGCGTTTAAAATATTCTCGACAGGAACGCCGGTTTGTCTTGAAAAATATTTTGGTGTTGAAGGCGCTGTTGATGCCATGAAAGGCTCCTTCACCGGATTGAAATTATTATCGGCCTTCTGCATCAGTGTCTGTCTGAATATGGCTTATGCACCTGTAATGATGACCTTTCACAAGATCACAGATACGCATATTGCCATGAACCACGGGAGTTTAAAGTCGCTTATTACTCCCATTCCTTTTGCGAAAATATTTTCGGGCATCAACTGGGATGTTCAGTGGAACTTCGTTTACAAAAAAACCATACCCTTGTTCTGGTTCCCGGCACACACCATAACATTCCTGTTGCCGCCCCAATTCCAGGTGCTTTTTGCAGCCATCCTGGGCATTGTATTAGGGATAATACTTGCGATTGCTGCAGTGATGAACAAGAAAAAATAAAATTATTTAGTGTCTATAAGAAAACTCGTGTTTGTAAAAAGAAAACGTCAAGTTTGAGGCCTGCCCGACTGCATCAGTCAGGCGGGGTTGCGAAGCGACAAAAAGCGGAGTTTACTAGTGTAAATGAGCATTTTTGTTGCAAGCGTAACGAAAAAATTGGCGTTTTCTTACAGACACTATTTAAAGAATCGTGATCTTTTCTGTATACACATCTTTATCCGACTCGATCTTTATGATATACATTCCTTTTGGAATACCAGAAACATCAATGGATTGAAGACCCGGATCAAGAAATTCTTCTCTGATGACTTTTCCCGTCAGGTCGAACAAAAATAATTTCCCCGTGCTTTCAGATTCGAAACTAACATTCAAATAGTTATTAGCGGGATTCGGATAAAGTTCAATCAGTTTTGTTGCATTTAAGTTTTCCACGGCTGTAACGGTTTTCACTGTAGGGTATCCTGCAGAGATCCAAGTACTGATTCCATTGTTCATGTGGTAAACCTCCCTGAAGTGTACAGCTATCATATGGTTGAAAGTAGGTAAGCTTCTGCTGCCCGCCCAGCAATGTAAGAGATACATTTTGTTATGATCAAGTGCATCAATTTGGGTATAAAAATTTGCACTGTAATAATTGATATTGATTGCGTTGGCAATATGCCCAGAATCAAATTCCAAAGGTTATCGCACATCGAGAATAACAAAATCTGAGTTTCCAACATTAGTGTCGATCATAGTTTTCGCTTGTACTACCGTGACATTTATCCGGATGGTGTCTGTTCCAAGCTGCTTTTGCTGGGCGCTTGCATAAAAAAAAATGATGCCGGCCAGAAGGGTGAAAATTTGTTTCATAGTTTTAATTATTTGAAATCAAATTTACGATTATTTATTTCATTATACCAAACTGTCATAAGATAATAAGAAATGAATATTTTTAGCTGGATTGTTTATGCCTGCCCGCCTGATCCGCTAGCTGGATGATGCTCGGGTTAGTGGCTATTATTAATGGTTATAATTCCCGACCCTTGATTGGAATTATTAAGAAACCTGAGTTCGGGATAAATAAATCATTGTTATTTTGTCAAAATGCTAATTATTAATTTGTTAATATTTGCCGTAGGCAATTAATATCAATAGAAAACAAAAATGTGCAGAATATTTTGTCCGTAGGACATATACATTGTTAAAACGTTAATCTCCTAACGGAGAATAAATGTCTTTTGTATTTCTTTTCTATTGATATTTAACTCCTAACGGAGTAAAATCACAATATTCTTATACCGAACTCAGGTTAAGAAATAAAAATTCTTTCAATTATCAGAAAATAAAATATAGACGCTTATTCCTTCAGGCATAATAATTGTCCTGTGTTTTTACTGAAAAAAAAATTAAAATTTGCAGTTTTAACAATTTATATTATATTTGCTAACACATACTGTTAACCTGAATAATTCACAAAATCAAATATCAGAAAAAAAACCGTGCAATTTTAC
>CAZMPB010000039.1:0-21085 GCA_964567775.1 uncultured Bacteroidales bacterium | reverse complement strand
TCAGGCGGATATCGCTGCGCATGATCACTTTTCCGTCGTCGGGTATTTCTTTACCGGCAAGAATATTCAGTAAGGATGTTTTCCCAGTGCCGTTACGGGCTATCAGCGCCACTTTCTGGCCTTTGTCGATGCCGAAAGAAATATCCTCAAAAAGAATTTTTTCTCCGTAAGTTTTGGTAAGGTTTTCGACGCTGAGGTAGTTCATAGGTGTTCCAAAAGAAATGCAAAATTACGGAATAATCCTGCAGCCTCGATTTTTAATAAATTTATTCTTTTCAAATTAGGTGACCAAAGCATTTACGAGTTGTATATAGTGTTTGAGCGGAAACCCAGTGTCTGAATCGAAAAGTTCAGTTTCGAGGCTTGCGAAGCGACAAAAAGCGGAGTTTACTGGGGTAAATGAGCATTTTTGGAGCAAGCGTAACAAAGAAAATGGAGTTTTCGTTCAGACACTATTTACTTTTTGGGAAAGGATTGAAAACGAAGCTGCTTGCCCTGTTCCGCACAGGCTCCTGCGTGAATTATAAATATTTTGGCAGGCTTTATAAACTGACGAAGGCTCAGCTACCGCCGAAACCGGACATGAAACCTGCCACATTGGGTATTTGCGTCTGTAGTAGACATGACAAACCACAATGAGTGACAAATAATGCATACCCAATGAGACCTGCATGTTTTATACCCGTTATTGTGGCCGGGCATTTATAATCATTTATTGCCTATAGTGTCCTCTTAAATTCGTAATAATGTTTTTCAATCCTGGCTAAATATTTTTTATCCGAAAATAATAGTTTAAAAAACATTTTTAGAATTCCATCCGAAATATCCGATTGATACTGAAATGAATCCAATGCAGGACCCTTGAACTCTTTAAAATCTTTATTATCAAATCCCAATCCCTTAAATGCTTTTTTGTAAAAAGCAAGATTTTCCCATCCGTATGCAATAGTTGCCACTATTTGTTGATTCAAGAAAACTTGCAAAAATACTCTTCGGCAATCACATTCATCACAAAATAGTTCGACAAAAATATATTCACCTACCGGAAGATGAAATTCATTATCACTTTGAAACATTGTAATTACCCTTGTTTCTTTTTCAGCCATCTTCGGGCAAATATCATGAAATGGTATATAAGGCATCTGTTTTATTTTTTGATTTATACTTCGACATTTGTAATTATTTCCCGACAAATATAAAAGGAATAAATAAACGAAACAAGATTATTTGCAAGGATTACTTGAAACCGAAATTTTATGGTCATGCCCAGTTTGGCTTAGGCTAAGCCTGACTTTCACATGTTCGCTTTTTATCAAATAAATATGCTCGGTTTGATAATTTTTTTTCTCCTATTTTTTTGTGAAAATAAATCTCTATCGAACCTTTTATTTAACTCTTTTATAGTTTGCTTTTTGTGCTTTATACATTCTCTCTGTTGCATACTGAATGATCAGTCTTGCACAGGTATCTTTCCATTTTAAAAGAAATTTCTCTGTCAGGTCAGAGTGTTTTTTCCATGTTTCGCGCAGGAACCATCCCAGCCCCTGCTGTACTTCCCTTATGTTGTCGCTCATCATCGAATCAATGATGCTGAGCAGTTTTGCCGGGTCGTATCCTTTCTTCATCACTTTGATCAGGGAAACCGGAACGGCACGCCTACGCCATTTAGAAGCAGATTTTTTCCATACCTCAAGGTCTTTCAACACGGTAATATCTTTATTTATCTGCAAAGAAATAACTTCTCCTGAGAGATAGTCGGTCTGTGCCCAGTTTGAAATATTGCTTTCGAGCCACTCCCCTGCCTTCGCCAATATCCCGCTGCTATCCTCTTTCTGTAATTGAATCAGGATATTTATCGCAAGGATACTTTCTTCGTACTTCCCCGATGCCATCAGCTTGTCGCCCAGCGCCATCAATTGCTGCCGGCTGAGCTGCTGTTTCCACTGCCCATACCATAAGTCGCGCTGCTCTCGCATGGTTTTGTCGTCAATACCCCATGCATCATAGCCTTCACGAAAATATCGTGAATATTTTTTTACTATGTCCGGGTCTGCATGCTCATGAAAAAAACTTTTCGCAATTTCATAAAATGATAAAATAACTTCATCATCCGGGATTTTCATATTCTGATTTTTTGCGAGTCAAATATATGAAATATCTGTCAGAATTATTCTGATATTAAACCATGGGGTATGAAGCGGAATCCTCCTCAACAAACATAAAGTAACGCTTGGTATTACTGTTAGAACTCTTTCAGGTTGCCGGTCTTTGTCTTAGGACAAAGAGGAGATTCGGCGATTTTTTTCAGGTTCAGCAGATTGGTATATGGGGTGTCGGTGATATATGCATTAACAATAGATTCAGGAATATAACCTCCCGATTCACAATGCAATTGGTACACAATTTTAGTAACACCTTTAGCTATTGGTGTCAATATCCAGACTCCTTTCAGGCTGGGAACCCTTACTTTTCCGGGTTTCTCGGGAATATAGTCTTTAACCCCTTTCATGGAGATGGTGACCACCTTGGTAACAGAATCCTGAGAAACATAATAATAGGAACATATGTCTCTGTCTGAAATGGGCCAGGGTTGCTGAAGCACACTATAGATATAACCAGATACGTCATTAACCTTTTTTAACTGTTCTGCATACGTGCATTTATACATCCATTTCGGATAATCAGGTATTTTTTCAATGACGGCTAATATATTTCCCAAATTGGAATTTGCGATAATCTCACCCTTGAATTCTTTGATACCTGATCCTTTAACCGCACGCGTGTATATTTTTACACCGTCTTTGTCTAAACTCAATTCCCATTTTTGACAATAGGTGCCAGAGAAAAACAACATAATTACGAGAGTAAACAAGAAAAGTTTTTTAATGCTCATGAATGATTTTTTTTAATAAAATCAAAGCAAATTTATGAAAATATTTCTACTAAACGCAAATCAGAAAAAATTAACAAACTATCGGCAAATAGAAATACCTGTATCCCAATGGAGATTTTGTGTTAAAAAAAATTTAAAGGTACGGCAAAACCCTATATGGTTTTTTGGCCATGAGTAACGGTACCGGTCAATTCGGCTTTATAACCCATTTTTTCGAGTGTACCCTTAAGGTTTTCACTGCTACCCATTGTTGTATCATATACAATGGTGACGACTTGTTTTCTTAAATGGGCTTTTACAAAAATAACACCTTTCTCTTTAGCCATATCCCGCTCAATTACAGCCTTGCCGTTCACACTTACCGAATCGAGTTTGAAATTAATTTCTTTGCTGGCGATGGTTTTATTTTTGCACGCTGTATTAAACATTAATGCCAGTGAAATAAAACAAAACAGGATGATGTTTGCTTTTTTCATAGTTTCATGATTTATTAAGTATTTATTTCGTGTTAACTATACTGCAAAGTCGGGGTAATCTGTTGAATGCTTTATAAATGATCATATCGGTTTATTTTTGACGAACCATTTTATAAAATCACAAATCAAATGCCTGCAGAATCCTTATTCAGTCCCTGTCTGGCCTTCTGTCTTTACATCGCATAGAAAGAAGTCTGCCTGTCTCTGATCACATCATTATAGCTATTAATCATTTTGTTGTCAGCGAGCTTTTCATCGATCTCAACCACTGAAACCTGCGTTTTATCAATAGGTGCGGAAGAAAGTATCCTGCCGTCACAGCCTGTAATCTGGCTTGCACCGGTGAAAGTAAAGTCATCTTCTCCCCTATTATCTGTGCCGATCCTGTTTGCCGTAACGGCAAAAACCCTGTTCTCAAGGCAACGGGTTACCATAGCGCCCTGACAATAAGGCATCACCAGGTTTGACGGATGAGCCAGTACCCGCATGCCCTGCAAAGCCAGCGACCTGCATACTTCGGGAAACATCCAGTCGAAGCAAATCATAACACCGATCTTAACGCCCTTAATTTCATATACTTTAAAAGGCTTGTCCCCCGGGGTGAACCAGAGTTTTTCTTTATTAAAAAGGTGAACTTTTCTGTATGTGTCAAGGACCTTGTTTTCTGAAACAATGAGTGATGAGTTGTATACGTGAACACCATCAATTTCAATGAAACCTCCGACCAGCGTCGCGCCTGTCGATACAGAAAGTTCTTTTAACAGATCCGCCGTCAGGCTCTGGCCAGTTTCAGCCAGTTCCAGCACTTCTTTCTTTGAAGTAAAAGTATATCCTGTCGCAAATAATTCAGGCAGCACCAGCAGGTCTGCCTTCACACCTTTTAGCAGTGTGCGGACTTCTTTAAAATTCTTTTCCTTTGCTCCGAATACAGGGGCAGTTTGAACATATCCTATTTTCATAAAAGATCTTTACGAAGCCTCATTTTCTTTTTCTTTGTTAACCATTGCTGGCCTTTATAGCAGAGGTATGCCGAACCGGCGCCAATGACTGCCCCCGCCAGAACATCGCTAGGATAGTGAACGCCGAGATGCATCCTGGAATATCCGACAGACCCCGCCCAAAGATATAATGGCACAATGACATACCATTTCGGATAAGCCAGGCTAACAGAGGTGGCAAGAGCAAAGGCATCGGAGGTATGGCCCGAAGGAAACGAATGACTTCCCGCATCGGCTTCTTTTTCCAGATCGGGATAGGTTACAAAAGGCCTCGGACGATTGATACTAACCTTCAGTATCGTTGTAATAGCCATGGTCGTAATGATTGATGCACCCACATAAAAAAAATTCCGTCGCATCACACTGTCTTTAGTCGTCAGGCTCAGCCCGTATAAAATTATCGGAGTACCTATTTGGACAGGTCTTACGCTATTGGTTATTACCCTGAAAGTATTATCAAGGTTCCTGTTCCGGTTTAAATTAATTTTTCTTAAAAGGTCAATATCAAAATTCTGTGAATAGATATGCGTTGAAGTTAACACCAGTAAAAGCGCTAAGAATGTCATTATTTTCGGGTTGAATTGTATACTCATTACAAATAGTTATCTGTTTAATATTTTTTAATTTTCCTTTTCAAACCCTGATCCCCATTTTCCGCATAAGTATCGTGGCGTTCAGGCTTGTGCAAACGCCCTTGTTCAGGGTATAATCAAAATACAATTCATCATTTTCAATTTTAATATCAAAATTATAATTATCGATACTTTCCGGGAATTCTTGTGCTAATTCTGTCAAAGAGATATCGTGCGTGGCAATGATACCGGCCGCTTTATTCTGAACAAACTGTTTGATAAGTGCTTTTGAGCCCATGTGCTTATCCATCGAATTTGTGCCCTTTAATATTTCATCCAAAAGAAAAAATATCTTTTCTTTCGATTCCACCATGTTAATGATCGATCCGAGTTTTTTTAATTCGGCATAAAACAGAGAGGTGTTATCTTTCAGCGAATCATCGATCCGTATACTGGACACGACGGATATGGGAGAAAACCTGAAGCCAGAGGCACAGACGCAAGAGCCAGCCATGGCCAAAATATAATTGACCCCGATCGTCCTTAAAAAAGTGCTTTTACCGGACATGTTAGAACCTGTAAGAATAATAACCTTCGGTTCATTGATCAGGAAATCATTACAGACCCTCTTTTGCTTTATGATCAGCGGATGTCCTATTTTTTTGGCATCAAAAAGAAAATTCTTTTCAGATATTTCAGGGAAGCACCAGTCCGGATTATTAAAGTATACATTCGCAAAACCCGACAAAGCCTCGAACTGGCCTACACAATGAAACCACTGTTCAATATCGGGATTTGTTCTTTTCCATTTCAATAAATTATTCACCTGGTGAATATCCCAAAATAACAATGTATTCAAAAAAAAATGAATGTAGATATTATAACGGTAATCAAAATGATCGACGATCGCTGATAATTTCTTAATGTTCTCCGATGCAGTGATTCCTTCTGTTTTCAGCATTTGTTTCAATGCGATAAGTTTGGGAGAAGTGAATTTCTCCTTTTCAATTTCCCCTATGATTACGGAATAGGAATTTAATATGCTGGAGTTATTGGTAACTTCCTGATGGCATGTTTTTACGGTAGAATTTGTCAACGTAATTACAAGCAGGTCAACACAGTAAATAAGCACAGGAACATAGACTGGCAAAAAGAAAAATGATAATACAATTGTTGGAAGAGTAATTACCGTCAGAAAATTACATAACAGAAGCAGGGGCTTATGAAAACGGAATTCTTTTGTCTTTTTCAGCCATTGTATCAATCTCCGGGTGGCGTTCTTGTCTTTCTGATCAACAGAATGACCAAGACAGAATATTTTCTGTCTCCAGTCAATCTTTTTACTTAACTCACGAACAGCATCATTTCTTTGTTGTATTTCCTCAGTACCGGCAGGACGTAGCAGCCAATCAGCCAGCACATCGCTGCTTTTATCCAATGTGGTCCGGTTTATACTCTGAAACAACGAAGTATCGCCAAAAATATCCAGATCATTAGAGTAAGGATGCGGGATGTTTTTATATTGTTCACCATTGGAAAAAAAACCATTTTTTCCGATCAGCCCGTTTATTTCATTTTCATTTAAGGTGATCAGCAAGCGGTATTTTTCTTTATCACGTGAATTACGTGCATCTTTTTGCGCGATAACAATAAAGATGACGATAAGCACCAGGGCCGCCAGTATAGCAACAAGCAGGTTGATTTTTAATAATAAAAAAAACGAACCAACAGCAAGAACCAATGCAGAAATCCTTAAAAATGGAAATAGTTTCTCTTTTTTAATGCATTCTTTTTCCCTACTTTGAAAAAACGATATCCGCTGCGAATAAAATTCAATTATATCCATGATCTAAATTTCCTTATTAAAAAACTGTTGTAAAACCACATCATCGACAGAATAAAAAACAGTGAATATAAATTCGGTCTTAAAATAATAAGGCATACAAACAACGCTTCATCCGGTTAGCAAAACACAATCAGGGTGCTAAAATAAGCATAATCACAGAGATATCGCCAATAGCTCACAGAACATTATTTAGATTTAATCAAACCTCCGTTTTTGCATTTCTTTTCTACAATATTTTTAATGTTTCATCAGTTATTATTACAGCGCAACATCAATAATTTTATTACTTATCGTTATTTTTTATGAAAAGACTCGTGAATTCGGGAAAAATCAAAAAAGTAAAATAACAGAAAAAACATACAGGAAATTATTTTAATTGAACAAAAGGTCAACCAAAAATCATAAAAAAGTGTAACCCCAAAAATATTCAAAAGTGAATCTTTTTACATTTCAGTTATAAGAACATAAATCTTAAAAACATGAAAAAATCAGGTTTGCTTTTGCTTATCATTTTCGCTGCCGGTACCATTTCCGGACATGACGAAAAAAATTCACCGGGAACAGAAACAGGGACTCTGTTAATACTGGTGACGGGATTAAAAAATACCCAGGGGCAATTAATGGTTGCTTTGTATAATAAAGCCTCTGATTTCCCGGATAAAGAGCCGTACAAAGGCAGCATCTCAAGCATCAGCACGAATAAAGAACTGATTAAGTTTGAAAATATTCCCCTTGGCGATTACGCTGTTGCTGTGCTTCACGATATCAACAAAGACGGAAAACTCGACAAGAATTTCCTGGGTATTCCCACTGAGGGATACGGATTTTCTAACGATGCTATCGAGAAATTTGGCCCCCCGTCCTATATGCAAGCCAGGTTTTTATATTTTGGCAAAGATGACGCAAAAACTGTTGATCTGGAATATGGCATTCCGAAATAGAGCCTCTCCTTATTGATCAGTTTTTTCAGATGATAGCTCGTCATTATTCAGATAGGAATCCTCATTCACATCTATGCGGGGTTTCATAAACAGCACCTTGAAGAAAAAATATAAGGTCAGCGCTGTAATGACGCCTTGGGTGATGAGCATGAACAATAATGCACTTGTATTCATAATTATAATGTCCCTTCTTTTTTACGTTTACGATATGCGAGAAATATCAAAATACCAATAGCTAAAAACAAGGCAACCAGCAATAGCCGCGACATGTTGATGTAAAATACATTGTTGATGAAGCTTCCGGAATAAATAGCATCGCCTTCTTTTACATTATCCCCTTTCTTAACAAGAGCGATATTTTTTATAGAGGATTCGAATGTTTTTATTTTATTGTCGACTTTCTTAATTGCGATAACCTTGTTGCCACCGGTGACATATACCGAATCGACAATACCGGATGTTTCCGCATAAAATTTGTTGGCAAAATATTCTTTGTTCGGGCCGATATTTTTATTACCAATTTTTGCAATGATCGATTCGTGATGGAGTTCCCAACCGCTGAGGCTCAGCTTGCTCCAGTCGTCATTTGCAGGACGGATGAGTGAAGTAACGAAAACAACGATTAGAATAACCGGGGTTACGAATTTAATGATGAATTTAAAAACTACAGGGACTTTTATATCCGCCCCTCCAGTTATTTCAGGCCAGCCTTTTTTCATGCCGAATACCCAGGCAAAAAGTATGGCTTCGAACATAGCAAATGCCACCAACGAGAAAGTGCCAGCCCAATAATCATATTCATCGAACACTCCGTTCTTAAAAAAGATTACCGTCGGGAGGCCCAGCAACAAAACAGAAAATCCAAAGCCCATTGCGGCACGCGATCGCTGCCATTTAAATTCATCCATCAGAAAAGACATCACAGGTGTTCCCATGGCCAGTGAAGAAGTAATGCCTGCGAAAAAGAGCAGCCCGAAAAATGCGATTCCTGCCATGGCCCCGATGATTGGCCCCCACTGCTGGAACAAGAAGGGCATCGTGCGGAATCCGAGTCCCAGTCCACCGAAAGATGTCAACTCAACAACTCTGTCAATACCAAGGTAACCGATGGATATCGGGATGATAATGGCACTACCCAGCACTACTTCTACAAATTCGTTCATCCATCCTGCCGACATCGCATTCAGGGCGATATCGTCTTTCTTTTTCACGTAGGCGGCATAACATTGCACAGAACCTTGCCCCAGCGAAAGTGTGAAAAATATCTGCCCGGCAGCTGCAAGCCATACTTTAGGATTGGCTAAAGACTGAAGCTGAGGAGTCCATAAAAAATTCAGCCCTACCGTCCCGTCGTTGATGGCTCCTTCGCTGCCGGCTTTGAGAAAAATAGCTTTGAAGGCCAGAAATATACCAAAAAGTATCAGCAAAGGCATTCCTATTTTGGCGGCTTTCTCCACTCCCCCGCTTAATCCGCGGCTCAATACCCATGTATTCAATGCCAGGCATAAAAGAAAAAACACGATGGCTTCAAACGGGATACCTGTCGTGGATGTAAAAATATTTAAATAATTGTCAAAAAAGGCTGCCACGCCATGCTGGTCAAGGCCGCTGAAAGTGCCTGCTGCTGAATGATAAACATAGGACATGGTCCAGCTTTCGATATAACAATAATAAGATGCAATAGCAATATTTGAGAAAATTCCGAAAACACCGATATATTTCCATATCCAAACCTTCGACATCCGGTTAAAGGTAAACGGTGTGGTATGATGCCCGAACTGTCCGCCAAAACGGCCTATTGACCATTCAATAAACAATAAGGGTATGCCCATCAGCAGAAAACAGACCAGGTATGGAATAATAAAAGCGCCTCCCCCATTCTGTACCGCCTGAACAGGAAACCTCAGAAAATTCCCCAGACCCACCGCATTTCCGGCCATTGCCAGGATCAACCCGATGCGCGATCCCCATGCTAAATTATTTGTAGCCATAATTAATTTCTTGATTTGAAAAAATGAAACCTGAAAACATAGTACAATAATAAAAAAAAAAACAATATGAAATTATTTAATGATTTTTTGCAGCATTTTTTTTAGAAACTGTTTGGAATTTATAAATTGATATATTGTATTTTATGCTTTATGATAGAAAATCAATTTGTTTGCCCCGTCCCGCCAGCTGGCGGGTGCAAATTGATTTTCAACACTCCCTTCAGGGTTGGGGCAAATGTTGAAAATCAACACCATGTATTTATTAACAATAAATTCAAAACAGTTTCTTAATATCAGACAGCCTTTTTGAAATAAAATTTTTTATTTTTATTCATGGAATAGAAATTTCGTTTTAAATAGCACTTAAAAAATTATGATTATCAATATTATAAATAATTTTTCCATGTTTTTGTAAATCATTCAGGATAAAGCCAAAGAATAGGCCCGTTAATAAAGTTGTAGTATTTTTTTTTATTTTATGATCATCTGAAGCTGTTAAAATGTATTTTTGCTAATACAGACTAACATCAAAAATCATGAGAAGAAAAATTATTGCAGGCAACTGGAAAATGAACAATACCCTGCCTGAGGCCAGATCGCTGGTTGAAGAGATACTGAACGGAGTGACAGAAAATCCGAACATTTCAAATCGCGAATCCCTTGATATTATTCTGGCTCCGCCTTATCCCTATCTGAGCCTTTGTAAAGAACTTATCGGGAAACACCCTGGCATTTACACCTCAGCACAAAACTGTTATTCTGAAGAAAAAGGAGCCTATACAGGAGAAGTCTCTGCAGCCATGATTTATTCCCTGGGAGCCAAATATGTGATTATCGGGCACTCCGAACGTAGAAACTATTTCCGTGAAAACAGCGCCCTGCTGATGAAAAAAGTTGATTTAGCATTAAAGAACAACCTTAAACCTATTTTCTGCATCGGGGAGCTCGTCGGCGAAAGAAAGGCTGAACGGCATTTTAAAGTGGTCAGGCAACAACTTGCCGAATCGATCTTCCTGCTGAAAGAAGTTGATTTCCGCAAGATAATTATTGCCTACGAACCTGTATGGGCTATCGGCACAGGCCTTACCGCCACACCAGAACAGGCACAGGAAATGCATTCATTCATCCGGCAGCTTATCGGCGTTAAATACGGCAGAAAAACAATAAATAATATTTCGATTTTATATGGCGGGAGCTGCAATGCGCAAAATGCTGCCACGCTGTTTGCCATGCCCGATGTGGACGGGGGGCTTATCGGCGGGGCCTCGCTTAAAGCAAGTGATTTTATTTCCATGATTGAAACTCTTTCAAAGATCAATAAATGAACTATCTCGAACTGAACTGTAAAATTTTCCCTCCCCGGTTTGCCGAGATAGTCATGGCTGCTATGTCGGATTATGGTTTTGAAAGTTTTGCCGAGACTGATAAAGGATTTTCCGCTTATATTCCCGAAAAGGATTTTGATACCGGCACTTTCGAAGCTTTGGAAATATTCAGGAACAAAGAAATACGGATCAAATATTTGATAAAGAAAATACCTGATCAAAACTGGAATGCTTTGTGGGAAAGCAACTTTGAAGCGGTACAGATCGGAAACGAATGTTATATCAGGGCGCCTTTTCACCCTGTATTGCCCGGCATCAGATACGAGATCATCATAGAGCCCAAAATGTCGTTCGGCACAGGCCATCACGAAACTACCCATCAGATGGTCCAGCTATTACTGGAACAGGATGTCCCCGGAAAAGAAGTCCTCGATATGGGATGCGGAACAGCAGTTCTGGCTATCCTGGCAAAAAAAATGGGAGCTTCAAAAGTTCTGGCCATAGACAATGAGGAATGGGCTTACAACAATTCCATGGAAAATATCGAAAGAAACCAGACTCCCGAAATTGAAGTGCTTCTTGGTGATGCGGCGACGATCGGTGAACGGCAATTTGACCTTATACTGGCAAACATAAACCGTAACGTACTGCTTAGCGACATTCCCTGTTATGCTTCTGCACTGCGAAAAGGCGGCACTTTGTTGTTAAGTGGTTTTTATGAAGCCGACCTTTCACTGATAAACCAGAAATCCGGACAATGCAAACTGGCATTTGCCCGTTATGTTACTATGAATTTCTGGTGCGCTTCGGTTTATACCAAAGAATAAATTTATTATTTTATGAAAAAAACAGTTCTTCTTCTTGCTTTTATTTTATCATGCAGTTTTTCTTTGCTGGCACAACCGCTGAAACAATTTTCAAAAGAATCAGAAGCTTTTTTTAAGGAACTGACCGATATGTTCCAGGCAGTTTCATCGGCGGATCAGAAAGATCTAGGAAAAACGCTGATGGTGGACTTTACAGACATGTGGCTGAACAAATTCGATTCCGGAGAAAAGGATTCGATATATGCCATGTGCAATGTGATGCTGAAACGCAAGATGAAGACATATCCAAACTTCGAGCAATATCTGCGTGCCGCGATAAATTTCCATAATTCGAATCTGCCCGTTGAAAGTTTCGAGGCCTGGCAGTTCTGCCTGCGCAAGTTATCCAAATTATCCAACAACATTCGTTTTATGGCTTTGCTTGAAGGCACCAACCTGCTGCTTACCAAAAACTACCTGTACGAAACAAAACTGACCTGCTGGAAATCCAGCTCCAAAGACTTTGTTTTCAAATATGATTCGGTGCCTTATTTTGAATTTGCTTCTTTAGACCTGACCTGTGTAAAGAAAAACGACAGCACCTGCATATACGGCACCAAAGGAAAATATTTTCCGACCATGGACAGATGGGAAGGCAAAGACGGAAATGTTTACTGGGACAGAGTTGGCCTGCCGTGGGAAGAAGTACATGTTGAAATACACAAAACCTACAACATACAGCTCTCCAAATCGGAGTTCGAGGTCGATACGGTTACGTTCTACAACACCAACTTTTTTCAGCGCCCGCTGTTGGGAAGCCTTAACGAAAAAGTACTTGCCGATGTCAGCGAAGAACGCGTATCTTACCCAAGGTTTACTTCTTTTTACAGCAATCAGGAGATAAAAGACTTTTTCAAAGATATCGATTTTGAGGGAGGATTTGCCATGTACGGCAATAAACTTATTGGCCAGGGAACCCGTGAAAACAATGCTCATTTTTACATCAAAAAAGACAACAAGCGTTTTGTAAAACTTTCTTCAAACGAATTCATCATGCGTAAAAACCAGATAGGCTCCGACAGGGCTGCAGTGGTTATATACCTTGATAAGGATTCTATTTTCCATCCCGGCCTGAGCATGAAGTACAACAACGAAAACCGTGAATTAAGCCTTATACGCGATGATGCCGGCATATCAAAAAGTCCATATTTCAATACCTATCATAAAATTGACATGTATTTCCAGGCACTTTACTGGAAGCTCGATCAGCCCAAGATGGACTTTACCTTTATCAGAGGGCTGGGCAGCGAAAGCAATGCTATTTTCGAATCGGATAATTATTATAATGAATTCCGGTGGGAAAAACTCAGAGGGATTGAAGAAATGCACCCGCTGGTTGTTTTAAAGCAGATAAGCGATGCCAAGGGTTCGAAAGAAATAACGGAAACAGAAATGATGAACAAATGGCATATTTCGAGAGAAGCGGTGCAGGCTCAGTTTCTGACCTTTGCGGAAAAGGGCTTCATTATTTATAACATGGATGCCGGTGTAGCTATGCTTAAAGACCGGATATTTAATTATATCAATGCAAAAACAGGCAAGACAGATTATGATGTGATGCAGTTCAACTCCATTATCTCTGCCCAGGACAACGGCACCCTCAACCTGATGAATTATGACCTGAAGCTTCGCGGAGTGGCGCGTATTCATCTCAGCGACTCGCAATTCGTTTATGTGGACCCTTACGAACAGGAAATCGTACTGAAAAAAAACCGTGATTTTGAATTTGACGGCAGGATACATGCCGGATTATTTGATTATTACGGAAAAAAAATCACCTTTAAATACGATATGTTCAAGTTTGACATGCCTATGACAGACTCAATGAGTTTCAAGGTTCAGGATCGCACAAAACCCTTGGATCTCTACGGACATCATCCACTGGTAAAGGTCAGGACCGTTATTGAGAATCTGAACGGCGAACTGCTCATCGACCATCCCAACAACAAATCGGGGCTTAAAACCTTTCCCAGTTATCCCTCGTTCATAAGTAAAAAAGATGCGTATGTATATTACGACAAACCATTTATTTTCAACAAAGTATATACCCGCGACCGCTTTTATTACCGCCTGCAGCCTTTCCGTATCGACACCCTTGACAGTTACAACAGCGAAAGAAAGCAATTTAACGGCTACCTTGTATCCGCAGGGATATTCCCTGATATTGTTGAACCATTATCCGTTCAGCCCGATTATTCGCTGGGGTTCACGATACAAACGCCTCCGGGAGGTTTCAAAGCCTATGGAGGAAAAGGCACCTACGATTCTATTGTCGAACTCAGCTATAAAGGATTTCTCGGCAAGGGGACATTAAAATATCTCAATTCGGTAAGCCGTTCGAAAGATTTTATTTTCTTCCCCGATTCCATGTATGCAAGGGCAAAAGAATACACAATCACGGAAAAGGCTACACCGGTAGAATTGCCGCCTGTTTATGCCGAAGATGTCGATATAAAGTGGTATCCTTATCAGGATGTCATGAATGTGAACCAGATGTCAAAACCTTTCGAAATATTTGCGGTAAAAGCCCAACTGAAAGGAGGTTTGTCATTATCTTCCAAAGCGCTTAACGGGCATGGCATTTTAGCTTTCGGAAAAGTGGAAATGTCTTCAGACAACTACTTGCTGAAACATCACTCTTTTTCGTCGGATACCACCAACGTCCAGTTTAAAACACCGGATCTGAGCGAACTGGTGCTTAGAACAGACAATTTCAATGTAAATATCGACTTCAACAAACAACTCGGTAAATTCAAATCCAATGACGAGAACTCAAAAATTACATTCCCGTTCAATAACTACGCCTGCTATATGTACAATTTCGACTGGCACATGGCTAAGGACATGCTTCAGTTTAACAGCAGCAAAAAAGCTGAATTTTCTTACCTGAAAACCAAAACTCTGAAAGAACTCATCGATGAGGAATTCACGGAATCTTTCTTTGTTTCTGAACATCCCGCCCAGGAATCACTCAGGTTTTATGCGCCGGATGCCTTTTATCATCTTACAGAAAATATCATCTATACCCGTGATGTCCCTGTGATACTTGTTGCGGATGCCGCTATTTTCCCTGATTCAGGAAAGGTGACCATCCTTAAAAAAGCTGAAATGCTGCCCCTGACAAATGCAAAGCTCATCGCCAATACTGACTCAAAATTCCACTATATTTATAATGATACCGTTAATATATTATCTAAAAAACTTTATAAGGCGAACGGATTCTATGACTACGTTGATGAACTTGGCGACAAACAAAAGATATTCCTGAAATTGATCAACGTCGACAAGACAGGACAAACCAACGCTTATGGTGATATCAGTGAAGAAAAAGCATTCATGCTCAGCCCGTATTTTGGATTTGCCGGAAAAGTAACAATGTATGCAGATAAGGAGTTTTTGAATTTCGACGGCGGTTCGCGCATCAAACACGAATGCGATACCTCAAAGCCCCGATGGCTGCGTTTTGTAGCTGATATTGACCCACTCCATGTGGCCATACCCGTTACCGACAAGCCCAAAGAATATGTTTCGGGCGCCAGCGGTAATGAACTGGGCATGGGGCTATACATAGGCGATGATTCCACGCTTGTATACCCGGCTTTCGTCCAGCCCAAAAACCGTTTCAATGATTCGGATGTGATCACCGCTGTCGGGCATCTGACCTACGATAAGGCTTCCCAGCGTTATTATGTCGGCCCTGTTGTCGATTCATCAGCCAAGTACATCAAACCTGAAAACTATCTTTACCTAGACAAAAAAAATTGTTATGTCTTTGGCGAAGGGAAAGTCAATATGGGCGCCAACCTGGGCAGGCTGAATCTGGCATCCTTCGGTACCGTAAGAAACAACATGATCGATAACAGCACCTATTTCGATGTGGCTATGAACCTTGACTTCTTCTTCGAAAAAGATGCTTTCCAACTGTTTGCGCAGGCGATCATCAACGACGGAAGCCTGGATCCTGCCGACCCTTCGGCAGATAAATTTTATAATGCCATGCGTTTCATGGTAGGCCCCAAAAAAGCCGACGACCTCATCAGCCAGCTCAGCCTGTCGGGTAAGTTTAAAACTATTCCCGAAGAAATGAAACACAGCCTTGTGATCTCAGACATTAATTTCACCTGGAACCCGCAGTCCCGTTCGCTGGTGTCCGGAAGCCCGATAGGTATTGCCATGATAAACGACAACCAACTGAACAAATATGTGGAAGGATATATTGAAATTTCGCGAAAACGCAGCGGCAGCATACTCACCATGTATTTTGAAGTGGAAAACGACTGGTATTTTTTCAATTATGCACAAAACAAACTTCAATCCATCTCCTCGCGCAAAGACTACAATGACCTGATCAAAAAAGCCATGGAGTCAGACAAAAACATTCTGAAAGCTGAGGATAAGTTACCTCAATATGCCTTTATCATCTCGACAGAAAAAAGAAAAAAGGATTTTTTGAAAAAAATAGGAAAATCAGAGGAAATATATGACGAATAAGAAACTGTTTTGAATTTATAAATAAATATATTGTATTTTATGCTTTATGATAGAAAATCAATTTGTTTGCCCCGTCCCGCCAGCTGGCGGGTGTAAATTGATTTTCAACACTCCCTTCAGGGTTGGGGCAAATGTTGAAAATCAATACCCTGTATTTATTAATAATAAATTCAAAACAGTTTCTAACTGTTTGCTGAATTTTTATCACAGAATATGACAACACAGGAAAAATATTTTTCGAAATTCAAGAAAAACATCGTCGGTAACGATCTCATTTTTGAGACCCCATATGGCAAAGTGAAAATGATCTATGCGGACTGGATAGCCAGCGGAAGGCTTTATAAGCCTATCGAAAAGATCATCTCCGGAAAGATAGGCCCTTATGTGGGGAACACTCACACCGAAACCAGCGAAACCGGAACGCTGATGACACTCTCCTATCACCTGGCTCATAAAAAGATCAAGGAACATGTAAATGCATGCGAAAGCGATGTGATCATTACGGCGGGTTTCGGGATGACGGCAGTAATCAATAAACTTCAACGGATACTGGGATTGCGTACCTGCGGCATGATCAACAAAAGCAACTGCCTGCAAAAATGTGAAAAACCGGTAGTTTTTATTTCGCACATGGAACATCACAGCAACCACACTTCCTGGTACGAAACCAATGCCGAAGTCATCCTTATAAAACCCGGTAAAGACCTGCTTTTCGACCTGAACAACCTGGAAAAGGAGTTAATAAAATACAAAGACCGTAAATTTAAAATCGGCTCATTTACTGCCTGTTCCAATGTTACCGGCATCAGCACCCCTTATTACCAAATTGCTAAATTAATGCACAAGTACGGAGGGCTATGTTTTGTTGACTTTGCTGCCTCAGCGCCCTATTGCGATATCAATATGCATCCTGCAGATCCTATGGAAAAACTTGACGCCATCTTTTTTTCACCGCACAAATTTCTTGGTGGGCCGGGCAGCTCCGGAGTGCTGATTTTCGACTCCTTGCTCTATCCTTTCCATGCTCCCGACCAGCCGGGCGGCGGTACGGTAGACTGGACCAACCCCTGGGGCGAATATAAATACCTCGACGACATCGAAGCCCGTGAAGACGGCGGCACCCCGGGATTTTTGCAAGCAATACGCACGGCGCTGTGCATCGAACTGAAAAATAAAATGGGCACCGACCACATACAGAAGCGCGAAGAGGAACTCCTGAAAATTGCCTTTGATGAACTTCCAGAAATCCCGGGTATACACATTCTCGCCGACAACATCAAACACCGCCTGGGTGTGATTTCATTTTACATCGATGGCCTGCATTACAACCTTGCCGTGAAGTTGCTTAACGACCGTTTCGGTATACAGGTACGCGGCGGATGTGCCTGTGCCGGCACTTACGGACATTTCCTGCTCAATGTTACCCACCCGGAATCGAGACATATTACGGAAAAGATTACACACGGCGACCTATCTGAAAAACCAGGATGGGTAAGGCTTTCGCTGCATCCTACCATGACGGATGAGGAACTTTATTTTATCTGTGATGCCATCAGGCAGGTGGCTGTCAACTTTGGGAAATGGGAAAAAGATTATGTTTACAATCCTAAAACCAATGAATTCCGCCATAAGAAAAAAACGGCTGACGAGATGGATAGAGTTAAGGGATGGTTTAATATTTAATTTCTTGAAATGATAACATTTGTTGTTGCTCTGGCAATATTGATCGGTGGTTATTTTATCTATGGCGCCCTGCTGGAACGCGTATTCGGTGTTGACCCCAAAAAACTCACACCTGTGCAGCGTCTGAAAGACGGTGTGGACTATGTTGAAATTCCTCTTTGGCGTATTTTCCTTATACAGTTTCTGAACATTGCCGGCCTGGGGCCTATCTTTGGCGCTGTAGCTGGTGCATTGTGGGGACCGGTGGCTTTTCTGTGGATAGTTTTCGGATGTATTTTCGGCGGAATGGTTCATGATTACCTGTCGGGAATGTTGTCGATACGACATGACGGCAAAAGTATACCCGAAATTGTCGGCCAATACATGGGCGTTGGCGTAAAACAATTTATGAGGGGTTTCACGGTGCTGCTGATGATTGTGGTGGGAGCCGTTTTTGTAAAAGGACCTGCCAGTATCCTCAACGATATCTCGGGTGGTGTAATGCATATAAACTTCTGGATTGCCGCGGTATTTATTTATTATATCTTAGCCACTATGTTGCCCATAGATAAGCTTATTGGCAGAATCTACCCTATTTTTGGTTTTGCGCTATTGTTTATGGCTGTTGGTATAACCGTTGGCATTATCGCTGAAGGATATGCCTTGCCGGAGCTTAGCACCGCCAGTTTTGTCAACCTGCATGGCACACCCGGCAAGTTTCCCATTTTTCCGATGATGTTTGTTTCTATTGCCTGTGGAGCCATTTCGGGCTTTCACAGCACACAGTCGCCGCTGATGGCCCGGTGTTTGAAAAACGAGAAATACGGAAAACGTATCTTTGCAGGTGCTATGGCCGCCGAAGGCGTGGTAGCTCTGATATGGGCAGCAGCCGCCATGGCTTTTTTCGGAGGTGTGGCAGGATTAAACAAAGAAATGGCCGCGCATGGCGACAATGCAGCCTGGGCAGTCAACATTATTTCCAACACGTTGCTTGGAAAATTCGGCGCCATCCTGGCCCTGCTGGGTGTGGTAGCCGCACCTATCACCTCGGGAGATACGGCCTTCCGAAGCGCCCGGCTGATCGTTGCTGATTTTCTTCACTATGACCAAAAGCCCATCAAAAACCGCCTATTTATTACAGCGCCATTATTTGTAGCAGGGTTCATCCTGGTACAGGCCAATTTTGGTATCATCTGGCGTTATATGGCCTGGTCGAACCAGACACTGGCCATGATTGTTCTGTGGACCATAACCATTTATCTCGCGCGTGAAAAGAAGTTTTACTGGGTAACGCTCCTTCCTGGAGTTTTTATGACTGCCGTGTGCGTTTCATATATACTGGTTGCACCAGAAGGATTTAAACTGCCCGTATTTATTGGCAATGCCGTTGGCGCCACCTGCGGCGTTTTAGCATTTATATCTTTTATGATCTGGAAGTTTTCTTTACACGCGAAAAAACAAGCGATAATAATCGAAGCCGAAAAGTGAAAATAGCGCCTTAAAGATAAATATCGCTTTTCGTCACATTGTAAGCAACATCTTATTCGCTGATAAAAAGTCGCTTACTTGAGAATTCCGGGTCGCAGGTGAGGTTTACCCTGAGTTTGCGCAACCCCACTTCATCGCCCGGCGTAGGAATATGAGTGGAATGCACTTCGCAGCCGCACAAATCCTTCAGGCTCTCCATAGCCATCTGCGCAGCAGGATTGTAAAGGGCGCATATAGCCAGCACTATCATGGTTTCTTCCACATCCAGGCTGACCATTTTGCCATTCAGGACATCTCTTTTCAGACAGGTTACCGAATCGATGATGCTTTTCGGCAGCAAATGCATATTATCGGGCAGGCCGGCTAAATATTTGGTGGCATTAAGTATCAGGCTTGCCGAGGCATGCAATAAGGGCGAATTTTTACCGGTAATAATGGTGCCGTCGTGCAATTCGATGGCCGATCCGCAATAGATGCCCGTATCTCCTTTGCCAGCTTTTTCCGCGTCCTTGGCAGCTTTTCGGGCAGGTTGTACCACCTTTCTGTCTTTTTCCCTGGCACCTGCTTTGTTCATGACTTCCAGGCTCCGATCCAGGGTTTCTTTTTCAGACAGGCCCATGGCATATTCCACAGAACATCTGAAGTACCTGCGGATGATTTCCTGATAGGCTGCCTCCTGAATAAGGGCGTCGTTTACAATTCCTGCGCTGGCCCTGTTGACACCCATATCGGTAGGCGACTGATACATAGACACACCTCCGGTAATTTTTTCAAGTATTCTTTTCAGCAGGTGAAAAGCTTCGATATCGCGGTTATAGTTTACTGCTTTTTTGCCATAGGCATTTAAATGATGAATATCGATAAGGTTTTCATCACCCAGATCGGCAGTAGCTGCTTCGTAAGCGACATTGACCATATGGTTGATAGGCAGATCCCATATAGGAAAAGTTTCAAATTTTGCGTAGCCGGCTTTGATGCCGTTTTTATACTCATGATAGAGGTTCGAAAGACAGGTGGCGAGTTTGCCGCTGCCCGGCCCGGGGCCGGTAACAATTACAATGGGTTTGGAGGTTTTGATATAGTCATTGGCTCCATATCCCTGATCGCTGACAATGAGATCCACATCGGTAGGATAGCCTTTGGTGGGGTAATGCAGATATACATCAATACCTCTTGACTCAAGTTTTCTCTTAAAGATTCTGGCTGCCGGCTGGTTCTGGTAACGAGTAATAACTACGGCTGTCACGTTGATACCCCAATACCTGAGGTCGTCAATGGTTTTAAAAGTATCCACATCGTAGGTGATGCCAAAATCAGCCCTTATTTTATTTCTCTCAATATCTCCTGCATGAATGCACATGATAACATCTATCTTATCTTTGAGCAATTGCAGCAAGCGCATTTTTACATTGGGATCAAAACCTGGCAGTACCCTGGCAGCATGAAAATCATACAATATTTTACCCCCAAACTCAAGGTAAAGTTTATCGTGAAAACGTCCCACCCGTTCCAGGATGGCGTCGGTTTGTTCGCGAA
>CAZMPB010000038.1:382-21252 GCA_964567775.1 uncultured Bacteroidales bacterium | reverse complement strand
TTTGCATATGCAAATTTAGGTAATATTATTTACTTGACCGAAGGGGATAAGCAGTTTTTTTTATTTGGGATAATATGGCACTTGTTAATTATACCGATACTCAATATGTAATAGTCCAAAATTTTGGACTAACCTTGTTTACGATCGGCATTTACCATTCTAAAATATAAATTAGCCTCTGGGCTAATTTATATTAAGAATTGGTATAATTACAGAAACCTTGCTATTCTTGTCAAATCAACTGTTTTTTGCTGAAAATCAAGGCAGGGATTTTATCAAATTGATTAGTAACAATAAAAAACCGGGTATGAAAACCGTACCCGGAATTAAAAAAAAAGAGGCTATCTCAAAAGACCTATGTGTTGCTCTGGGTATCCTCAGTGTTACTCTGTGTAATTTTTTATTTCTTTGCTACACAGAGCCTGCCTGAATGAATTGATTCAGGCATGGTTCACATAGAAGACACAGAGAGCCACCGAGAAATTAAGCAATAGAAAATTAACTTTTGGGACAGGCTCAATAATTAATTTTTATTCGATAGGATTATTAGTATACGATCAGTTTTTTTGTAAAAGTAGAGTTTTGGATTTTTGCCTCCAAAATATATATTCCTTTGGGAAGATTGCTTATATCATAAGTTTTCTTTGTGATGCCGGCACTATTCAAGACATCGGACAGAACAGGTTCACCAAGGATGTTGAATAATTTCACCGAAACTTCACCATCCATTGAATTCATTTTTACGGTAAAATGCTCTGTTGCCGGGTTCGGATAAATATCCGCTGCTATTGATGTATTTTCTTCAATTCCCGTTACTGGATTAATCGTGAGAACACCCGAAATATTGGTAGTTCCGTCCCATAATCCGCCCCCTGTGGCATTAAAACCACCGTAATAATAAGAGCCGCTGTTCAGTTTAAAACGGCTGGCATAGTAATAAATGCCGGCGGTCAGCGAAGTTCCTATGTCGGCTTTATACTCATCATTATTTAAAACATCCGTATGGTAAGCAGCAAGTACCCAGTTTGTCCAGGTCGACGGGTTGGTATTTGCAGTGCTGTAACCTATCCACGCCTGAATACCTGCGCCTTGTCCGGCTGTTTCAGTGATGCCTTGTGCATACACTTGTGCATACACATCGTAAGCGCCTCCCGCCGTGATGGTATCTGCTCCCGGCCACTGAACATTGCACCAGGAAATATCGGTAACAGTAGTTACTATGGTATAAGAGTAATTTGCGTTTGCGTTATTATTAAGACGAAGAGTGTAATAATCAATGTCAGCAGCATCGGGAGTTGTATGGGTAGTGGTAAGGGTATAATAGGAAACTGTGGTGCCGGCAGCTTGTCCGGGAATGACGGCAGTACCCTGAAAACTGGCGTTGAACGAGGTGATTTCAACAAAACTTGATGTTGCCCAACTATCTGCAGAATACCTTACAAATACTTTTTCGTTTGCATTTTTTGCACCGCTGAGTGTAACAGTTACGGTTACGGGAGTGGAAGGTGTTACACCCGATGCAGGTACTTGTGTTACAGCAGTTATGGTTACCGGGTTGTACGAAGTTTCTAAAATTGACATATCATTATTGGCGGCAGGGTTTTTACCGACAATCAGCGTATAATAATAACTGCCTTGGACATTGCAATTCAGATTTTTATCCCATCCTCCGGAGGTATAATAAAAAGCGCCGCCGTTGATCTTTTGATTCACCACTCTGATAGAATCCGTTGATGATCCGCACCATTTGGGCGAATAATTACCTGCTGAGGGATTAAATAAAAACGCTATAGTCATTGGCATGGGTAGGGGGTTCTGGATGCTTACCCAGGAGGTAACTCCTCTGTCCATCAATGCGTAGTCACCCCAAGGTGTATACTGGGTTTTGTAATAAACATTTCCCGGTTGGCCGAAGGTTGCATTGCCCATAATAAAGAGGAAAACGAGCAGAGAAATCTTTTTGTAAAATTTTTTCATATTATTAATGTTTTAAAGTTTAGATCAAAATTATGTTTTTACTAAATAATAATAGCCGTGTACATTTTTATATCGCAAAAATACTAAACTTTTTATTGACAAAATAAATTTTATACACATTTACAAAATACGGTGGCTGACGAGTTGCAATTCAACAATTCAGGATTGTTTGTAATCCCCTTTTGCTATTTTGTTTTTTGTTGTGGTGTTGTAAAAAGTCAATAAAATAAGGACTGCAAACATAAAATTTTATGTATTTTTACCGTCATTTTAATCACTATTTTCTAAATGAAAACATACAGGACATTCATTTTTTTTGGTATAGTCACTTGGATTCTTATGCCGGGCTATGTACTCAGCCAGAGCAAAACAGTGTTTCCTGCAAAATCCGTAATAGTTGGTATTGCCACGCCTGTTACCCTTAATCAGGATTCTACGGTGATTTTCCTTGAAGATTATTTTGCTGATGTTTCCCTTGTTGATTCTGTGGTATCTGAAAAATGTTTTTCCGCCAGAATTGCAAAAGATAAAAAACAAGTTTGTATCATTAACAAAGATAATGTCCCTGCACTTTCCGAACTTAAAATATGGATAGGGGCGACACCCTATTCTCTCTTACTGAAAAAGTCGGAAAAGCTGAAAGTAAGTGTCACATTCAATCCCGGGGGGAAAGATTATAAAACTGTTCAACTGGCCGGTGATATTAACGGATGGAATCCCTCAAGTACGGAGATGACTTATGCAGGTGGTATGTGGAGAACAGAATTATTATTAAATCCCGGCACTTATTATTACCAGATCGTCGTGGATGGAAAATGGATGCTCGACCCCGCCAATCCTGATTCAGCGGATAATAACATCGGAGGTTTCAATTCTGTTTTGAAAGCCTTTAATCCGGCAATAGATTCAAGGCCTCAACTTTATTCATTGAACGCCTCCGGTAATAAACTTATTATCGGGAATAAAAATGAGATCGGCAAACTTTTTGTTTTCTGGCAGAATTTCAGTGTGCCGGAAATGATGATAAGGAATATGCCTGACATGACGGAAATAGAAATCCCCAAAGAAGCCGGCGCGCTGGAACGTTCATTTATCCGTATCTATGCATGCAATGAAGCGGGCCGTTCGAATGATCTGCTAATACCTTTACGCTACGGGGAGGTGGTGCTGGATGCCGGAAATATTAATCGTTTTGACAAGGAAGCACAGGTGATATACTTTTTGATGGTTGACCGTTTCTTTGATCAGGATACGGCGAACGACCGTCCAGTGAAAGACCGCAAAGTATCCCCCAAAGCAAATTTTATGGGTGGGGATATCACGGGCATACAAACAAAAATTGATGACGGATACTTTTCAGGCCTTGGAATTAATATGCTCTGGATATCGCCACTGAACCAAAATCCGGAGAAAGCATACAAGGAATATCCGGCCCCACACCGCAAATTTTCAGGTTATCACGGTTACTGGCCTGTGTCGTCAACCAGGACTGAAAATCGCTTTGGAACTGAGGCCGAGTTAAAAGATATGGTAAAAGCTGCTCACAGCAAGGAAATAAATGTTATTCTGGATTACGTGGCAAATCATGTTCATATCGATCATCCGCTGTGGAAAAATCACCCGGAATGGTTTACATCTATGTACCTGCCGGACGGAAGAAAGAATCTCCGCTTATATGATGAGTACCGTCTTACTACCTGGTTCGACACTTTTCTTCCGAAATTTGATTTTTCAAAACCGGAAGTGGTGGCAAGTATGACAGATTCTGCTTTATACTGGATCAAGACTTATGATCTCGACGGGTTCAGGCATGATGCCACCAAACATATTACCGAATTTTACCAAAGAGAGTTAACAAAAAAGATCAAAAAAGAAATTACCGCACTGCAGAATAAAAGTTTTTATCAGATTGGTGAAACATATGGAAGCCGCGAACTGGTAGAGAGTTATGTGAACTCCGGTGAACTCGACGCACAGTTTGACTTTAATCTTTATTTTGATCTGCGCTCTGCACTTATCAATAAAAATGAGTCTTTTGAAAAACTGAGCAATTCCCTGCAGGAAAGTATAAACAGCTATGGCAGCCATAACCTGATGGGCAACATCACGGGAAACCATGATATGGGAAGATTCATTTCCTATGCTGACGGGTCGCTGAGTTCACAAGAGGACGACAAAGAGGCCGGATGGTCAAGAGATATTGAAGTGAAAAATCCAGCAGGGTATAAAAAACTTTCCATGCTCACAGCGTATACTATGACCATTCCCGGTATCCCCGTGATCTATTATGGCGACGAGATCGGAATGCCCGGTGCCGGTGACCCCGACAACAGGAGAATGATGAAATTTGATAAGCTTTCATCTTATGAAAAAGAGACAAAGGAAATTGCAAGCAAACTGATCAAATTACGAAGAAGCAACATGTCGCTGATGTATGGGGATTATAAGGCCGTGAATATTTCAAAGGATACGTATGCTTTTACCCGCAGTTATTTTGGGAAAATAGCGGTCGTAGTGCTCAATAAATGTGAAAAGAATGAAAAAATTTCTTTTGAAATTCCGGAAAGATTCAGCGATCAGAACCTAAAATCAAATTTCGGTTCTTCTTTTAAACAGTCGGGAAAATCGATAGAAATCATGTTATCAGGAAATACATTTGAAATATTAACCAATTAGCGAAGTTCTTATTTTAAACAATTTTTTTATGAAAAAGATACTCAGGTTATATACATTAATTTTAATTATCAGCGCAATGGTATGGTTTTTTAACACTTCAGTAAAATCACAGACAAGAGAAGAGTATATCAGTCATAAAAAATCTGTTCCCGAATGGACAAAGAATATGACCATTTATGAGGTCAATCTCAGGCAATATTCAAAGTCGGGGAGTTTTAAAGATTTTGAAATGCACTTACCACGTCTGAAAGAGATGGGCGTTGAAATATTATGGTTTATGCCGGTTAATCCTATAGGCGTATTAAACAGGAAGGGAAGCCTGGGCAGTTATTATTCCGTAAGTGATTACACGGGAATTAATCCGGAATTCGGGACTATGGACGATTTTAAACACCTGGTAAAAAAATGTCACGAAGCCGGCATGTATGTTATTATCGATTGGGTGGCAAATCATTCAGCGTGGGACAATAAGCTTATTACTCAGCATCCGGAATGGTACACGCAGGATGAATCAGGGAAGATCATTGCTCCTGTTCCCGACTGGACTGATGTCGCAGACCTGAATTACGATAATAAGGGCTTACGCAGCTACATGATTGAGTCGCTGAAATTCTGGCTGACAGAAACCGGTATTGATGGTTTCCGCTGCGATGTGGCCGGTATGTGCCCTGTGGATTTCTGGAACGAGGTAAGGCCTGCCCTCGACAGTGTTAAAAAGGTATTCATGCTTGCCGAATGGGAAGATCCCGCGTTTCATGAAAAAGCTTTTGATATGTCGTACACCTGGGATTTCCACCACCTGATCACAGATATCGCGAAAGGGAAAAAAACAGCCTCATCGTTAGACACCTTGTTCCTGAAGGAAAGCGAAAAGTATCCTGCGGATGCGTACAGGATGTATTTTACTTCCAACCATGACGAAAACACATGGAATGGTACGGCTTACGAGAAGTTTGGAGACGGAGTGGAAACCTTTGCCGTGCTTACCTTTACTATTCCGGGGATGCCATTGATCTACAGCGGGCAGGAAGCAGGATTAAATAAACGTCTTCAGTTTTTCGACAAAGATACGATCGAATGGAAAAAAGATAAATTTTTTGATCTTTACAAAACGCTTATCACACTGAAAAAAGAGAATAAAGCATTGTGGAATGGGATCTATGGCGGTAAGATGAATAAGATAAAAACCTCGGATGATGAGGCTGTCTATGCTTTTTACAGGGAAAAAGAAGGCGATGAAGTAGTGGTCATATTAAACCTTTCCGATAAATCCGCTAAAATACAATTTTCGGAATGCCCTGTTACCGGGACATTTACAGATGTGTTCACCTCAAAAAAGGTTGAAATTAAGAGTAATTCAGCTTTTAAAATGAAGGCCTGGGAATATATCGTAGTCGAAAGACGGAGTAAGAAATAAAAGATTGTCCCAAAAGACTGACGGGTTAACCCGACAGTTTGTAAAGTCAGCGAAGCAAAGAATTGGCCCGGAAGCGATATGAGTAGGAGTGAAGGGATATGATAATATAGGGAGGGGAAAATGTAATGTCTTTAATATCACAAATATCAAGTAACCCAGAGAAGAAAATTATTATTTTATTTTGTACTTAGAAATGTATTAATTACATCAATAAATCTTTTATATTGCAAATTTAATCTAAAATTCAACTCAAATATTTGACCGGTTTTAAGCTTATCATTTTCCTGTATGGAATAAAAAAGTTTGATGGTAGTTGGGTAATTATTTGCAAGAAATTTAAGTTCATTTAAAGAAACGTAATATCGTACAACACATACTTGGTGATAATAATATATAGGCGGTAAACGATAAGCATTTTCATTGGGTTGGGAACTAATATACTTAGTAGTGTCTTTTAGAAATGGATATAATACAATTTTATAATTATTTTCAAATTCAAACACTAATGGATCTTCCGTCATAATTTTAAAATCACCTACTTCACCTTCCATATCCCCTTTTATATAATATGTTGTATCTTTTTTATATAATCCGTACCTAAATATATTTTCTTTCAAAGTTGGAGCACAAAAATATGTAACAATATTTGAAACACAATATGCTGTATCATGTGTAATTGGGTTAATTTCTGTTTTTATTTTATACTGCGATGACGAATATTCCGAAGCCGTGCATATAATAGAAAAGAATATTAGAATTTTTTTCATATATTTTTATTTAAAATGTATATCATGGTTATTTAAAAATTAAAATTGCAAAGTAATACCAAAGCCACCATTAACAGGTTGCAATTTAAAATTTAATGATGTTTTTGATTTTTGATTATGCTTATTATTATATATATTAATAGCTGTCCTTGCATTAGGTTTATAACCGGATAAAATAAGTAACCCAATAATATCGCCGGCAAGCATCCCGCCAAGAAAGATTAGTTTATTTGAACCATTTGTTGAAAACACACCGATTAACGCCAGTTCTGACGCTCCCAAAAACAAATAGCCAATATCCCTGTATGATACTGCGCGTTTCATATACCTGTATGCGTCTGAACAATCATTCATCATTTCAAGGACTGTTTTAGCAGCAAGTATATCTCCATTTCGGTCATAAATTTTTCCTTTTATCATCGTTAATGATGGTATGTCTTTATTGTTTGATTTAATTACTGATTTTTCATTCGAATAAAACCCAAAGTTATTATCATTACTTTCCTGGTAATTTTCATTATTATAAAAAAAATTCTCATTGTTAGCATATCTGACGGCATGTACCTGCGATTTTAATAAACCATAAGTAACATTTGTGTTTGAGTTGCAATTAGTACAATTAATTTTTATATTATCAATACCTACTATATTTACTGATAAAGTATCACCTTTTTTTAATATTATTTGATCACATACTTGAAGATTTTTATTAGTAATACTGTCAGTCTGTGAAAAGGAAGTAATTGTATTGATAACAAGGATAAAAGTTATAATTATTTTTTTCATTTTGATAAAAATTAAATAAACAATTATTTAACGCCACCAATTCCCATAAACAGAATTTTATTAACAGTATTAATAATATAAAGCAAATATAAAACAAATAAATTAATTTATAAAGAATTATTTTAAAATTAACAAAAAGTATAAAAATAGAAAGAAGTATTGGTGAGATGGAAGAAATTTATATTATATTTTAAATTTCATTATTTGTGAAGTGGTTTTTTTTGCTTCCTATTCTCTTAACCTTTTGACATCTGATACTTCAAGACCGCCAGACTTGGCCTTCCAGTTATAAAACGTTGAAACACTAATACCATAATCTTTGCAAAGATCAGCAACCTTTGTTCCTCCTTCTTGTTTTTTTTAAATCAATACAATTTATGTTTCTGTGTAGATGTTTTTTTCATAATTATTCGTCATTTAAAATTAGTATTCTTTTCTGTCCATTGCGTTTCTGTACACGAAAAACGATGCGCATTGCAGCAAGCTTTGCTATTAGCGTTTCGTCGATTATTTGGCAAAAAATTTAATACTACTTATTTCTCCAAGATGTGAATAAAAGATTCGCTTTATTTGCAAATCCTTTAATTAATCCGTTAAGTTCTGTGCCACTTACATTTATTTCATTATAGTATAGAAGCAATTTTTCTAGTTTGTTGATGAAAAATAAATGACCATTAATACCAAATTCTACATTGCCATAATTATCAATAGAAGTATAAGGTTGCTGGCTTTCAATGATTACTATTAATACGTTATCGCTTGGTGTATTGTTTGAAAAATTATTATTAGATTGCAATGTTGATAACAGCAAATTTGTCACCTCGGCAATTTCTTTACTGGTTAAATTAATATCTCCCAAAACTCCATCAATAAATTTTGTATTACCAGTTAAATAGCTTTTAGCGATTATATTTATGTTTGATGGGGTTTGTTTTATGTCTCCGATTTTATAATCATAATAGGTCGAATCAATTTCTTTGAGTGCTATGAGACCTTTGTCAGACTTATCATTTAATGTTACATTATTTTGCGATTTTTTAGCGTATTGGCCATATGATGTTACTAAAACATCATTGTTGATCTTGAATGAATATGTTTCTCTCAATTGTTTGACCCATTCTTTTTCAAGATAATTTTGATAATCTTTAATTATAACCGTATCCTTTAAATTAAATGGTCTGCCTGTATACTTGGATTTATTCTTTTCATAAAAATCCTTGCGACCGTTAGTGTCTTTTATAGCTGGTAACCAAATTTTGCTATTTGTAATATCCCATAGAAGCATTCCATGATAATATTCTATTATTAAAACTTTGAAAGAAACATCCTTTAGTTCCCAAAGTGTAACATCATCATTATAATTTTTACGTGCAAGTTCATCTCTATACTGTTGTAGCTCCCTTTTAAAGGTGCTCGTGGTGTCCAACCCAAGATCTATTGCTTGTTTAAGTTTAAGTTTAAAATTAATAAAAAGATCCATATATTCATCAATTTCCATTTCACTATTATTTTCAGAATACATTTTCATCAATGCGTCTAATGTTATATCTTCTCCTGCAATTGATAAAACAATAGGTTTCGTATTTATATTAACTGTATCTTTTTTGGAATTAAATAAAAGTGAAATATCATATTTTTTTTTACTCGTTTTTTTTATATAACGGCTGTCATTGAGGATTCTTTGTTTTAATGAACTATACTCTTGTGCATAAGTTCCTACAGGTATTCTATCCAGAAGTTTGATTATATGCCAACCATAAATTGTGTGAACAGGTTCAGAAATATCACCAGGATTTTTCAGATTAGAGATTGCTATAATAAATTCCGGAACCATACGGTTAACACCAAAGGATGGTAATTGCCCTCCTTTAGAAACTGTAACCTTATCATCGGAGTAAAATGTAACCAAATCCTCCCATTTGTAACCAGCTATCAGTTTTGAATATACCTCATCAATCGTATCCTTATAATTCTTCATTTCTTCTGCTGCAATACCTTCAGGAATTTCAATAAAAATATGTGCGACGGTGACTTTTCCCATTGCAGGTTTACGTTCGGTAACTTTAATTAAATGATATCCATGAATAGTTCTTATTGGCATTGAAATCTGACCGACCGGAGTATTATATGCTGCTGTTTCAAAAGGATAAATCATATCCAGAACAGTAAAATAACCAAGATCACCATAGGTGCCCTTCACGTTTTTTTTTGTTTTTACATCTTCACGGTCGCGGGCAGAAGGGTCCTCACTTTCTTCATATGCAACTTGAGTGAAAGCCTCACCTTTTAGAATTCGGTTGCGGAGGGCTGTAATTTTATTATACGCTGCAAGTGTATCTTTGGGAGAGGCATTTTCATTTAATCTAATTATAATATGACTTGCACGAATATCATATTGCATCCTCATATAAGCTTCTTTTAGCAGTGATTCTGGAATATATTGAGAGAATAATTCATTTTGGAATAATAATAAAATGTTAGTAATGATAAAAAACATTTTAATATAAATATTGATTTTTTTACTCATTTTTAAAAAATTAGACTAATAAATATAGTTAAGTTGTCTCTTTTTTCAATGCTAACTGATTGGCGGTTGCTGTTCGGTGGCGATTTCACCACAGAATTTTCTACGAAGAACAAAAGTTTCAATAAGCACGTCACTGTCATACGATGCACTGCCCCGCCACAGACAGCAGATGCATGTTATGGGCTGGTTTACTTTTTTTTTAATAATTGTGTATAAGGGTGATATTTACATAAATGTTTTTAATAATTACTTAATGAGATTATATTTTTTTAATATTTCAGTAATTTTAGTGTCGTTAAGCTGTTCTATAAATTTAAAATCAAAATCTTTGTAATAATTTAGATTAGATAATTCTGCTAATTTTTCAATGATGGAATAATTCTTTTTTTCAGCCATAATTGCGGCAAGCAATGGAGTATATTTGATTGTTTGAAAAGGTTCAGAATTAACTATACATACTAGTTCATTATAATTAGCTTCACTTTTAGTAACTTTAATTCCATTTATTGTAATGTCAATATTACCTTGTTTATGACTGAAGTTATCAAAACCATTTGATGCTTGGTAAAGTGTGGAAATATCATAGCCATAAACTGATGCGCTTGGTTGATAATCGAAATTTATGTCAATATCTTGTTTAATAATGAGATTAAAAATTTCGTCATTATTATTTTCAATTGCCATAATTAATGCATTTTCACCATCTTGTTTTTTACTGACTCTAACTTCAAATTTTCCATCTTTCCTTTTATTTCGAAATTTTATGAAGTAGCAATCTGATTTTATAAGAGGATCTGCTCCTTTTTCTAATAAAAATCTTGCTAAATTATTATTATTTCGGAATATAGCAACCATAAGAGGTGTTTCATTAAATGCTGTTTGAAAATTTACATTGGCTCCATTAGATATTAGTTTCTCTACTTTCTTCATGTCGCCAAAATTACAAGCATCGAAAAGTTTATTGTCATTTTTATTTTGACCACTTGCTTGAAAGGTAATCATCGTTAGAAAAATATTGAAAATTATTATACAGCATTTTGTTACAATTAAATTAATATTTTTCAATGGTTTTATTTTTTCCATATGTTTCTAATAAAGCATTGTTTAATTATTTATAAGTAGTCAATTTACTAAATATTAAAATATACTCAAGTAGCTTTTTATGTAATAATGGCGGTATATCCTTATTATTGTCAGCAGTTTTAAAACCAACGGTAACACTGTTATTGACAACAATTAAGTTATTGTCAACAACAATTAATTTCCCAATTGCAATTCCTCCTTCAGGAATATCAATTCCATTTATTTTAGGTGCGTTACTGAAACTTTTAAACCTGCCATTTTTATCGCCATATCCATCATAATGTATTGTAACCCCATTAATGACTTCTCTTCCGTAAGCAATAGGAAAAGGAGTTGATGGAAGTAAAGAATCAATTGCTTTATAAACTACTTCTTTTTTATAATTATATTTTTTTTCTAAAAAACCATCCTTCCATATTGTACTTTGAGCAATTAATTGATTTGTCATTGTAAATGGGAGCATCATTATTGACAACATTAATAAATATTTTGTTTTCATGTGATTCTATTTTAATTTTCCACTCATTTGGCTTTTCGGTGTCGCCCCGTTTTTTTGAGTGGTTTCTGGTCTCCACATTCTATTATATTTTTTGTTACTTTGGGTGGTCAGCCCTATGGCTTTCGCAGACCGTCTTTGTTTTTAAACTTGCCCACAACGATTGGCTTGCTATAAGTCCATTTACAAACGATAACAAACGAAAATCCCAAAAGGATGGCTATGGCATAAACATTTGTAAATATTTGGAAACGCTTTTAAAAATTAATCGACAAATATAAATGGAATTGGATAAAAATGCAAGGAATATTTTTAGGAAAAGGGGAAAAAAGGTAAAAATGAGATGGTATTTGAATTTCCAATAATATTAAGGTAAAGCACGTGTTATAATCGCGCGTTAGCAGGTGATTCCCTCCAAAAATCCGGACTCAAAAATAATTTACTCTAAAACGATTGAAATACCTGAGTAATTCATTAACTTTGTATCTTAATCCTTTATACTATGAGTAAATTTTCAATTACAGCAATTATCGAAAAAAGTCCTGACGGTTGGTATGTTGGTCAATTACTTGAATATCCTGAAGTTTTATCCCAAGGTAAAACTATCGATGAATTAAAAATTAATTTAATTGATGCTCTTGACCTTATACTTGAAATTAATCGGGAAGAAACTGTAAAACGTTTTTCTGGTAAGAAAACCATAAGACGAAAAATTTATGCATAGAAAATGAAAAGAAAAGAACTTATTAATCATTTACATAAGAATGGATGTGAATTTCTTAGAGAAGGTAGTAACCATACTGTTTATATTAATACTTCCAAAGGAAAAAAAAGTACTATTCCACGACATTCTGAGATAGATGATCTTCTCTGTAAAAAAATCTGCAAACAACTTCAAATTCGTTCAATTTAATATATATTTCCCGTTATAACCTTTTTAAAGTCAAAACCAATCCGTTGAAAGACGGAGTGAGAAATAAAAAAACAGTCTTTTATCCCTGATTATTTTACTTGTTTTTGCTCTTTCACCAATAGCCACAAGAAACCTGAAATTGTCAGGGAAACGGCGCTGATGATAAAGATCAGCACTTTGTTTTCTGCCGCCTGGATAAAACCCCCAATGAATAAACTAACAACAAGTTGTGGTATTACCACTGATAAGTTAAAAATACCCATAAAAAGACCCATCTTAGCTTTATCCACCATTTCGGTCATGATGGCGAAAGGCAGGCTGACCACCGAAGCCCAGCCTATACCGGCGACAACCATCAGAAAATACAATGCGATGGCTGTATGCCCGATCAGGACGATACCCCAGTAAGCAATGGCCATGATAAAGATACAAAGGAGGTGTGTCCTTACACGGCCTATTTTTCTGGTAAGTGGCTCAAGTACCGGTGCAGGTAAAATAAATCCAACGGTATTTAATATGGCAAATGCAATGGCAATGATTTGTCCTATTTCGTTTTTCTGGCTTTGGTCGAGTAAGGAAGAATCGGTAATATTAAACTTAAACTGGCTGATATAGGCAAATATGTAAACAAACATCGTCTGAATGCCCAGCCATGTAAAGGAATGAGCAAGATATATTTTCATCAGGCTACCCCATTTTATTTTGGTTTTACTTTTTACCGCAGCATCCTTGTCATCTCCCGTTGCCGGTTCATCAAGGGTTCTGGGCTCTTTGATAAAGAGGGTAGGGAAGATGGAAAATAATAACGTGATGCCTGCTCCGACATAGATCAGTGCATAATTGCCGAATATGGCACCGAACACATAGGCAAAAACTCCGAAAAACCCTGATATGGTCTGCATCCAGCTATAACCTTTTGTTCGGGGTGCGCCATTCGGAGTCACATCGGCAATGAGCGAACGGGTCGGATTAAAACTGATATTGATGGCCATGTCGAGGGTGACGGCAACGGCGATAGCAACAGACATAAGGCTTCCGATGCCAAGGTAGCTGTTGATCTCTCCTATGTGAGGCAGGGCAACGATCATCAGCGCTGCAAGAGTCCCGCCGATCAGTATGAAAGGCCTGCGCCGTCCGCCCCAGAACCATGTCTTGTCGCTGATAAAACCTATGATCACCTGCCCCAGTATTCCGGCTATAGGGCCTGCAGCCCATACGATCCCTACCTGGTGTATATCGAGGTTGTATTTGGTGCTTAGTATCCAGCTCAGCACAGCGATCTGTATCGAGAGTGCGAACCCCATGGCTGTTGCCGGTAAGCTCAGAATGGAGTAAAAAAAGTTGGTGAGTTTTTTCTGAATATTGAGCATAATGAGAAATTTTATTTTTTGTCTAAATATTTTTTTATCTTATAAGTTCCAGAATCAGCGTGGTTTTTGTTGCCACAGTGATCTTGTCGATGTTTTCAAGCACCTCACCGGACATAATGTTCTTTGCTTTTTTATTTTCTTTAATGATCTCTGCAAAGCGGCTTGTTTCCACCTTTTGTGCATCCTTGTTCTGGTTAACGATCACCATAACTGTTTTTGTTTCGTTATACCTGAAATAAACATATACCCCGTCGAAAGGAATAAATTGCATCAGTTTCCCGTTCTGAAGCACTGGATTTTCTTTTCTGTATTTCGCTAGTTTACATAGATAATCAAAGGCTTCATTCTCTTTTTTATTTCTTCCGCTGTTCAGGAATTTGTTGATGGTGTCATTTTTCCATCCTCCGGCAAAATCTTCGCGTAATTTTTCATCAGGTGACCCGAAATTTTTCATCAATGTCTCTGTTCCGTAATAGATCACTGGAATTCCGCGCGTAGTAAGCAAAATCGCCAAGCCCATTTTGAATTTATCCATGTCTTCGCCGATCACACTGAAAAAGCGGCTCTGGTCGTGATTGTCAAGAAAGATGACATTGGTATACGGGTCCTCGTAAAGAAAATCATTGGCAAGGCAATAATAGATAGCCGCCACGCCGTCTACCCATCCGAAATCCCTTGTCAAGGCATTATTGATGGCATAGAATAACTGGAAATCAGTAAGGCCGGGCAACTGAGGATCATATTTGTTTTTAAGGCCGGAATTTTTTGTGTAAAAAGCCTGGTTTGCCATCCCGCTGACCCATGTTTCCCCAAAAATACCGAATTCCGGATATTCAGAGAGCACCGCTTTTGTCCAGCGGGACATAAAGTCCTGGTCCGGGTAAGTATAGGTATCAAGCCTGATACCGTCAATGCCTGTATATTCAATCCACCAGATCGTATTTTGTATCAGGTAGGTTGAAAGCAGCGTATCCTTTTGGTTCAGGTCGGGCATGTGTTTATCGAACCAGCCGTCCGTGAACATTGTTTTATCGAATGCTGAAACATAAGGATCCATCAGTGTTACATCGCGGTAATTCGTTTTTGTATAAGTAGAAAATAGATGAAACCAGTTTTGAGAAGGTATGTCTTTGTACATCCAGCTTTGGTTGCCGATATGGTTGAACACCATATCCATCACCACTTTCATTTTGTTATCGTGACATTTCTTAACAAGATCGGCATAAAGCTGATTGTTGCCCAGCCGCGGGTCAATGCGGTAATGATCGGTAATCGCATATCCGTGGTAGGAGGCTAAAGGCTGGTCGGATTCAAAAACGGGGGTTAGCCAAAGTGCCGTGATGCCAAGTTCTTTGAAATGATCCATATGGTTCATCACGCCCTGCAGATCGCCTCCATGCCTCGAAAACAGGGAATCCCTGCAAAACACGGAATCCTGCATGCCTGCAATTTTATCATTGGTAGTATCACCGTTTGAAAACCTGTCAGGAATCAGCAGATAAATGAAATCGGAACTGTTGATACCCTGATGGACATTGTTGTTTGCAGCCCTTTCTTTCAGCTCATATTCATGGGAAAACATGCGTGAACCTGAAGTAAATTTAATTTGAAATTTTCCTGCCTTTGCTTCTGCAGCGATCTTCAGTTTCAGGATCACATAATCCGGGTTATCAGGTTTGATAAGCTTTTCTATGGTGACATTCCTGTTCTTAATTTCTATTGAATAATCCTGAATGTGTTTTCCTTTGAACAGTATTTCAAGCGAGGGATTTTTCATTCCTGTCCACCAGAAAGGGGGATCACATCTTTCAATGTCAGAAGTCTGCGGAAATGCAGAATACCCTATGAATAAAAGGACAGCGAGTACTGTGAAAAAATTTTTTTTCATTTATCTGAGATAGTGAAACAAAATGATGATACTTTTTATGGGTTTTGAACCATCAGTGGGTTTCCGGACATTTCTTCCTGAGGGATCTTAAACAGCAAGCTGGGATCGTTCCAGGGAACATTGTCCCTGACATTCATTTTCATGCGTTTGAGGTTGTGGTAGCGGTCTCCTTCAGCGATCATTTCCCGCCGGCGTTCCATGCGCACACTGTCTAAAAGGGCCGAAGGGTCTATCGTTTCAGGAGTCCAGAAAGTGCCAAACGCCCTTGATTTGACGGCATCGTAACAATCCCTGGTGTCCTGTGTAACATTTCCTGAGAGGATGTCCGATTCTGCTTTGATCAGGTACATCTCGGCAAGCCGCAGAACAGATACGTTGTACGCGGGGTTTGAACCAAGCGGAATAGAGTATTTAAAGATGCTGATAAGGCCACTGTATGGATTAATGCCGATATATTTTGTTCTGCGGGTGTCTAAGCTGTCATACAGGTATTTCAAAGTGTCGGCACCCGAAAATAATGCTGGGGAACCATCCGAAGTAAAGTAATTATTGGTAATGGCATTGCTTTGGTCTGTCGTAATATTCACAAGCTGGAATATGGATTCGGTGGAGGCAACGTTTCCAGAGGTCTTAAACACTTTTTGAATATCAGCGTTGGAATTAAGCGAATAACCTCCGGTGGTAATAACTTCGGAGGCATTCAGGGAGGCATTAGTATAATCTCCTTTGGAAAAATAAACTCTTGCAAGATAGCCCATGGCAGCCATTTTTGAGGCCCTGCTTGATGATTTTATGACGTTGGCGGCTGCTAACAGTTGTTTTGCCTGAGTCAGGTCGTTGATTACATTGGAGTACACGTCTTCAACGATATTTCTGGCCATGGCAAGATCATCAAATCCTGAAAGGGTAGGCTCTGTACGGTAAGGGATTCCTAACTGGGAGTTTCCACCCGGGTTGTTTACATCGTAAGGCAGTGCCCAAAAGCGAAGAATCTCAAAATGAACGATCGCCCTGATAAACAAAGCTTCTCCTTTGTATTGGTCTCTCACGTTATCAAAATCGGTGCCGCTCAGCAGGTTGTTATCAATATAATAGATAACGGTGTTTGCCCGGTTGATGGTGCTGTAAGCTGCGGACCACATATTACGCAGGGGGCTTAACTGCACGGTGGTGGCACGGTCAAATATTTCCTTGGTGCCAAAATTCGTAAGCTTTGATTCTTCCACATTCATGTCTTCGGCCAGCAGGTCGGCATAAACAACCATGTTCCCGCCAAGTACGTCCCCGGATTGCAGACCGTCGTAGGCGCCCATCAGAACCGCCTCCAGGTCTTTTACAGATGTTATGGCCGAGTCGCTGGGTATGTTCATTACCTGATCCACTTCAAGGAATTTTTTGCAGGAAAAACCAAAAGTTGCAAAAAATAATACGGCTATGATGATTATCTTTTTCATGGAATTATATTTTAAAAGATTGTTCGACATTATTATTAAAAAGTAATATTGAAACCTGCGTTTATTGTCTGGGACTGAGGTGTCTGAAGTGAGGGCCCTGCAAAAGAAACGTTGCCCTGCTGGCTGTTGGTGTTGACATTTCTCAGTACTTCGGGATCCCATCCGGGATATTTGGTGAATGTGAGCAGGTTGGAACCGTTAATAAAAACTTGGAATGCCTCGAGATGCATCTTTTTACAGATCTTTTCAGAAAATTTGTAAGAAAGGGATACGTTTCTGAGCCTCAGATAAGATGCGTCATATAAGAACCTGCTTGAATTAGTGGCTTTGTACAGGCTTAATTTAGGGACCTCTGTCTCGGTATTATCATCTGACCAAGCCTCAAGTATTTCAGGCCTCTGGGCTATGCTGTTCCATGCGCCTATCTGCTGCTTGGCAGGGTCATCATAAATGGTGTTGCCGTAAACAAAGCTGAACAGGAAGCTTAATTCGATGTTCATGTAAGATAAGGTGTTTGTAATACCGCCCAGAAATTTAGGTATGGGGCTGCCGCACGCAATACGGTTTTCATAAAAATTCGGGTTGCTTGATGTGATCAGGTTTCTGTTTAAATCATAATACAGATCCTGGCCGGCATGAACGGTTTCGGTGCCAGTAATGTTTCCCTGCAGGTCGTAGGTGTTAATAGTGCCATCGGTCGGCTGTATGCCTGCATATTCCACCACATAAGCCTGTCCGACCGGATAGCCGACAATAACCCTTCCTTCGCCGGGCTGGCCGCTTTCAAAAGCATCGGGTTGAAGGCCTGCCACATCAATAACTTTATTATTGTTGAATGAAATATTAAAGTCGGTGGACCACTTGAATTTTTTATCAATGTTTTTCGATAGTATCGTAATTTCCCAGCCATCGTTATTCATTTTACCGATATTCTGCCATATATAGCTGTACCCGGTGGATGTGGGCAATGACAGTTGCATCAGCATGTCGGTGGTTCTCTTAAAATAGTACGTTAATGTACCGCTTAGCCTGTTTTTGAAAAAACCCCAATCGAGGGTCACATCAAGTTGTTTTGATTTTTCCCAGCTCAGGTCAGGATTTGGCAATGTACCGGGGATAAGCCCTGAATTTCCGGCGTAACCGTTTCCGGCATAATATACACCCAGGTATGCGAAATCCCCGATGTTGGCATTTCCTGTCAATCCGTAACTGGCGCGCAATTTCAGATAACTCAGGGCTTTGAAACCTGAAAGGAAATTTTCATCGGAAACGATCCATGCGGCAGATACTGCAGGGAACCAACCGTAACGTTTGTTCCGGCCAAAGCGTGACGACCCGTCATTTCTGATGCTGAATGCCAGTATGTACTTATTAAACAGTTTATAATTCACACGGAGAAAATTTGACATAAACCTGTATCCTGATTCGTAATGATAACCGGTTTTATTGGCAGCCTCAGCGGCATTGGGCGTCGTTAAATAATCGTTGGGGAAATCCCATCCGTTAAGGCCTACCTGCACTCTTTTCGAACTTTCAACGGAGTTGCCGAGTGTTGCAGAGATCTCATGATTTTCCTTGAAAGTTTTCTGATAAGTAAAGAAGTTGTTGGCCGTCCAGTTGACCACATTACTATTCCTGTTCCATGCACTTGAAACCGAGGCCGGATCATGAACATTTCTAAAGTCAAACTGGTCTTCCACCATGTCCATCAGGTCGGTTCCGAACTCCGAACGGAATTTAAGGTCGGGGGTGAAAGAATATTCTCCGAAAACATTGGCGAGGGTACGGAAAGTTATCACCTCATAAGTTTTGGTGTCGAGTTCCCATACAGGGTTGCTGGGGTAACCGCTGTATGTCGGTTGAAAATAGCTGCCGTCGGCATTATATACGGGCAGGTAGGGGAACATACGCTGTGCGTCGCCTAATCCGCCGGCATCTCCAATAGGTACCCGGTCGTTGGTGGAATAGCTGATCCCGATATTTGTTCCCAGCGAGAGTCTTTTCGTGGCTTTGTATTCAATATTTATACGTCCGTTGATCTTTTCATAGGAGTTTCCTACAAGGAATCCGTTTTCTTTCAGGTAGGTAGCCCCGATGTAAAAAATTGTTTTGTCATTTCCGCCGGATGCCGAAAGTCCTGCCTGTATGTTATAGCCGAGCCGGAGCACTTTGTCCACCCAGTCCGTGCCGCCAAGGGCAGCCAGTGAGTCCGCCTGTCCCCGGGTCCATGAGCCGTATATGCCTGTTGTCTTTGATTCGGGTGTCATACCCAGTTCTGCCCTGTACTGGTCGCGCAAAGCAAGATGTTCTTCTGCTGAGATAAATTCCAGCCTGTTGGTTTCCCTGACAATGCCGGATGAAAAATTAACATCAAATTTTGTTTTTCCGGCTTTACCTTTTTTGGTGGTGATGATCACAACCCCGTTAGCGCCCCTTGATCCGTAAATGGCTGCGGAAGCTGCATCTTTCAACACTTCCATGGACTCAATATCTTTGGGGTCAAGATCTGAAAGAGCATTTGTCCCTCCACCCAGGGCGCCCGAACTTAAATCTCCGGAAATAATGGGGATACCATCTACCACATAGAGCGGTTCGCTTCCGGCCGAAATGGAACTGGTGCCGCGGATGTTGATCTTTACAGGTGCTCCTGCCACTCCGTTTGCAGCGGTTACCTGCACGCCCGAAGCACGCCCCTGTATCGCCTGTTCAAAACTGGATGTGCCTGAGGATTGTGAAATATCTTTTGCTTTTATCGTTTCTATTGACCCGGTAACATCCCTTTTTTGTTTGACGCCATACCCGACAACTACTGTCTCATTCAGCAGGTATGCCTCTTCTTTTAATGTGAAGTTTTGCGCCACGTCTTTGCCGGCGGTAAGTTCCACCACTGCTTCTTCTTTCTTATATCCCATCATGTAAACAACGATGGTGTATTTGCCCGGATCAAGTTTGGAAATGGTATACTTCCCGTCAATATCGGTAAACGTGCCGATGGTTGTACCTTTGATGGCAAGAGAAACGCCAATCATGGCCTGATTTTTCTCATCCACGACGGTTCCGGTTATACTCGCTTTTTGGGCAACTCCCGAAATGCTCATGAACAAAGACATTAGTACGAAAATGAATGTAAAAGTGATTTTTTTCATTTTTTAAAATTTAATAAAAATGATTTTGTTATGAATTAGTTTTTTGAGTGCCAAAAGTATTAAATATTAGATTATTAAGAAAGGATGCCTGATTTTTTCTTAATAAAAACTTTGCAGGGGCTGACATAGCTTATTGTCGATGGAAAAATAATATAAACAGGGTATTCAACCATTACAGCCAGGATTTTTTCGGCAATTTCTTTTTTTCCGGTGCTGGCTATAAAAAGTTTACAAAACTAAGTTTTATTAAGGCATATTTTCTTGGAATGATCACAAAAGAGTCTTTACTTTTGTAAGGTCAAGTGAAGCGGAATTGGGCTCTGCTGGAGAGCAACCTAACAGGAATAGCTTGACTGACTGGAATGGTCGC
>CAZMPB010000038.1:0-372 GCA_964567775.1 uncultured Bacteroidales bacterium | reverse complement strand
GAGGTAAAACTTCCTTCCTTTATTCTTGATCATTCCATTCATTTATCCCTAAAAAAACTCTTTGTTTTTAGGAGTGCTACGTAAAGAAGTTACTAATCCGAAAGAAGAAAAAATCACGATTACGCACACCTTGGTTAGATGCTAAAAACTTATTGATTTGCTTATTTATATTTTCTGCTTTTGCATTCGTATGTCCGACGATAAAGTATGCTTTGATTTCTTCTTCATGGCTTTCTACTAACGATTTAAAATTCATCATTTCATCAATGTCAGAATCTTCTACATCCTCGTACCATTGGTAAAGTTCTTTATCAATTTGCAGCGGGTGTTTGCCTATATTTTCCTTTGCATACCATACTCTAAATTGACAAG
>CAZMPB010000037.1:0-22551 GCA_964567775.1 uncultured Bacteroidales bacterium | reverse complement strand
GGTGGCGGTGAACTTTTTGAAAGTAAAGTTCCTGACATCCAGCGACAGGCTGAAATCAACATTATCCGGGAGTTCCAGACGGTAAACCGTGTCCTTTTTACTGGAAGAATACTTCAGTATTTCACCCATATCGATATTATTCGAGAGGATGCCCGCGTCGATCATCAGGCTCTGGTTTTCGATGAAAAGATAAGGTATTATGTTTTTGAACCTGCCATGGAGTATAAAATCCGACGACATGTACCTGCCGCGAAACTGCCCGGTTTCTATATCATTATTGCTGAATGTAAATGTCCCTTCGAGGCCGGAGAATTTATGCTGTCCGCCCTTCAAAACAATTTCCGCATTTTGTACTTCAAGCGTCCCCGTTGAAGTGCTTGCTACAAAATCCTTCACTGTAAAACCACCCGCGCTTTCGATAACTCCGTTGATATTCGTCTGTAAAATAATTTTCCCGGATGCCGATTCAACAGTATCCGTTTTAACAAAAAGAAAAACATCTTTCAGGTCAAGGTTGGCAGATAGTTTAAGGTCGACTTGGGGCTTGTTAAAATTACTGATGACAATGCTGCCTGAAATACTGCCATCGTTCAATTGTGAGTTAAATCCGGTAACGGAAAGCCTTGTTGTTTCTGAATTATGCCCGGAGCCATTAGTATAATCTGCATCAAAATTAACATAGCTGAGGGTAATGGAATTTTGTTTCTGCGTAATATTCCCGTCTTTCAGCCCGAACGACACCGATACCAAGGGGTTGGCGCTTTTCCCTGAATATCCTTTTATTAAAGCTAGAAAACGAAAATCCCCATTAAACTCATAATCGTCGAAATATAATTTGAATTGCGAAGGCATTTCGCTGATGAGTGATTGTATTTTCATCTTTTTACCTTCAACACGCAGGTCAAGAAGCGTATTGCTTTCGGCATAATTAATTATTCCCGTAATATCGAACAGCAGCTTACCGATGCTGATGCCCCCTTCTTTGAAAGACACTGATTTCTCGTCCGTATTTATGTATAGCGTTACATCAAGATCTGCATTCTGGTTCGACAGGTAAATGTCTTTATCCAGCTTAATAATGTAAACAAACAGGTTGCCATCAATATTCAGGGTGTAGTCTTTTTCGGAAATTTTTCCTTTTAAAATAACATCTTTGGCAAACACCTTAAAATCCTGTTTCAGCCCGTAATCGGTGTAACTGAGACCCATATTGTCCAGCATGATCTTCTGCAGGTCGAGGTCAAAATCAGATGCTGTCGTATCGGTCGATGGTTTCCAGAAATGATAATTATCGCTGCGGTTTTTATATATTTTTATATTGATATTGCCTTCTTCCGCTTCTATTTTTTTGATCTTATACTTCCCGAAAAGTATGTCGAGTATGCTGAACTGCAGGCTCAAGGTGGAGGCTTCAAGCAAAGTCCCCTTTGGCTTTTTGGTCTTGATGGCATCCATTATCTTTACATTGCTGAAACTTACGGAGGCATAAGGGAATTTTTTAAATATCGAAAATTGTATATCATTTCCAACATCCTGAACCACAATTTCCGTGTTGAGCCTTTTATTCAGTTCGCTGATAATAATGCGTTTGACAGTGTCTTCATAATAATATCCGATAAAAATACCGATGGCGCCTAGTATAGAAAAGATGACAAACAGCGCCACCACAGTCTTTTTCAGCCGGTGTTTGAATTTCGGGTCTTTAAACCGTTGTAAAAAGGCATTCACAGTAATTTTTTATAATTTTATATTGGTATGCATTACCTAACGATAATTTTTATATTTTTAGTGTCCGTATCAATTTTTTTGATGACCAAAGGTATTGGTTTCATTGAATAGATTGCAAATTTTATTAAAAAATTCCTGCAATTTTATGATATTTATAATGAAAGGGGAAATATATCGTTTTTAGTAAAGTTGTTAATAACTCTGAATCCCTGCCATTAAAAGATTTTAATTAATCACATAACTTTGAAAAAAATGTTTTATGAAAAAATTTGTTTTGATTTCTGTACTGATGTTATTGGGCACTTTGCCGGCATTTTCGCAAGATAAAACAACGGTTCTGGATAAAAACGCTTCATCCATAGCTGTTATTATATCTGACGGTATCCACGTCGGCTACGGTTTTTTTGTTTCAAAAGACCTTCTGGTTACTACCATCAATACTATCGGAAGATACAAGGCTGCACAGGTTTTGCTGAACAATGGAAAATATCACAACATACTGGGTTATACGGCTTCTGATGCCGATAACGATCTGGTACTTTTAAAAACAGATTACGACAGCGCTGCTCCGGTCACATTGGTCTCACGGGAACCGGAATCTGGGCAAAAAGTATTGCTTGTTGATAAGAATAATGACAGCAAACTGGAATTGGCTGATGCCACATTAAAAGATGTCAAAGATTTCGGATACGTAAAGCTGTTGTCTATGGAAGCCTCAAAACAGATACGTATTGGAGGCCTTCCGGTATTCGACCTGTCGGGTAGTGTCATCGGCATGTCCGTTTTACCTCTGGTTGATGATCCCGGAGCGAACTTTGCCATACCCGCTGAAAGAATAGAAAAACTTATCGCATCTCAGGACGAATTAAAAAAACTGATCTTATTAAGCCCGGTTTATGAAGATATAAAAGTGCGCTCTCTGGCTAACGGGGATAAAAGCAATAGTGTGAAAGAGTTTCTCGATCAGGGCCTGATACATTATAAGAACAGAGATTACAAAGGAGCTATTGAAAAATACAACATGGTACTGCGTATAAGTCCTACTGATGCCGATGCGCTGGTTTTCAGGGGCCAGGCAAAATACATGATGATGGAGTATAAAGATGCGATGGAGGATTTTAACAAAGCTATCGTGCTGCAATCCGAATTTGCCGAAGCTTACGACCTCCGAGGGCTTTGCAAGGCTGAACTGGGCGACATGGACGGTGCCTGCGATGACTGGTGGCAATCTTTCGAAAAAGGCTATGATCCTGCCTTTAAGCTCCTTGAAAATTTCTGCGACCTGGAAAAAATGAAATAAAAAACATAGGTTCACCGTTTTGTTAAAGGATCATCATCATATTCCGAATTAAAAAAGGTGCTCACGTGGGTCGCAAACGGTTGTTTATTCTGATATTTATTTTTTTTATTTGCAGGATTTCTGTTTATTCCCAGAAAGTGCTTCCTCAGAATTATTTCATTTCTCCGATTGATATTAACCCTCTTGTTACCGGGGCTTTCGGGGAACTCCGCCCCGATCATTTTCATTCGGGCCTCGACTTTGCCACCCAAAACAAAACAGGCCTCAATGTCTATTGCATCGCCGACGGCTACGTTTCGCGTATAAAAATTTCCTCAGGCGGTTATGGTAGGGCTATTTACATCACCCATCCCAATGGTTTTGTTTCGGTATATGCTCACCTGAATGAGTTTAATGTCGTTGTTGAAGATTACGTTAAACTCAAACAGTATGAAAAAAAATCCTTTGAAATTGAACTTTTTCCCAATAAGTCATTATTTAAATTTAAAAAAGGAGACATTATAGGATATTCAGGTAATTCCGGGTCTTCCACCGGCCCACACCTGCATTTCGAAATACGCAATGATGCTACTGAAAGGCCTTACAATCCCTTGCTTTTCGGGTACGCTATTCCCGACAAGGAAAGCCCTGATATTTCAGAAATCTGTGTGTACCCGGTATCGGCAAACAGCTTGGTTGACGGGAACAAACAGAAGGCCTGTCTCAAGGTAGCAAAAAAAGAAAATTCGTTTTACCTGACAAGAAAAGACACGCTGGTTGTTTCGGGCGGAATTGCATTCGGCGTTGAGGCTTATGACAAGCAAAACCTTCCGGGAAGGAACGGCATCTATACCCTGGAAATTTTCACTGACGGCAAGTTGTTTTTCAAAATCACCTTTGATTCTGTCGCTTTTAGTGACGGGCGCTATATAAACACGCTGATCGATTATCCGGAATATGTGGCCAGCCGCAAAAGGATCATGCAAACCTATATCTCCCGCGGAAACAGATTGAAAATATATGCTGACAAAGAAAACCGCGGTATAGTATGTTTTAATGACACCTTACTGCACACCATCCGTGTGGCCGCTTCTGATTTTAACAACAATACTGCTTCTCTGGTGTTTCTTGTTAAATCCGTTACCCCGTCAGTTACCGGACAAACAACTTTCGATAATAAATTGCCCTTATTCCGGTTTGGACTGAAAAATCATTTTGAGAGCAAAGATATCCTACTTGACCTGCCGTCCAACGCTCTTTACGATTCAATCTATTTTGAGTACGCCGTAAAGACCCGTACAAAATATTGCTATTCGGCGCTCCATCAGATCCATAATAAATATACGGCCCTCCATACTGCGGCCTCACTGATGATAAAACCCGATACAGTAGTATGCGACTCCTTATTATCCAGGTTGACACTTGCCGAAGTTTCGGGAGGAAATTTTTCATTTGTAAAAAGTGAGTGGAAAAACGGATATTTATCGGCCCATATCCGTAAATTCGGCAGTTATGCTGTTGTTGCCGACACCACTGCCCCCGTGATAAAGCCTTCGGGAAACATCAACAATAAAAAAGTCCTCTCAGGCACTGCTCTTTCATTTACGATCAGCGATGATTTTTCGGGTATTGATAAATACGATCTTTCTATAAATGGGAAATGGGTGCTTGCCGAATACGATGCGAAAAATAACCGTTTAATCTATAAGGCCGATCCCGCCCACTTTCACACGGGCAAAAATGACCTTGAACTTACTGTTACCGATAACCTGAACAACATCGCTGTTTACAGATCTACGTTGCTTTATTAAAATTTTGGTTTGATTATTGCAAATACCTGTGAGAAAAAATTAATTTTGTTAAAAATTACTACCATGAAAAAATTTGTTTTAATATCAGGAATTGCTTTGTTTTCGATGTTTTCAGGCAATTTTGTTCGTTCACAAAATGCAAGCATGCCTGTTGATGAAGACACCAAACTGATCACCTATAAAGATATTATCTGGCAGGATGGCGAGTCCGGCAAGCTATATACCACAGCCATTGCCTGGATAAATGCCAACTATAAAAATCCTAACGAAGTAACGACAGTCCGTGAACCGGAAAACGGGAAGCTGGTATTGAACCCGCGTTTTAAAATTTATAATGCAGATAAAAATGGCCTGCTGTCCGATGCCGGCATTATCAAATATTCATTAAAGCTGGAATTCAAGCCCAACCGGTACCGCTATGTTTTTACTGATTTTAACCTACAGGCGGTTTCAAAATTTCCGCTGGAACGCTGGCTTGATAAAAATGACCCTCAATATACGTCCCTTTGCCCGGGCTATCTTTATCAGGTGGACACTACGGTCAACGGCATAATTAAAAGCCTGAAAAAAGGCATGGTTCCTAAAGTTGCAAAAACGGATGAATGGTGATCTTAATTTTTTTTAAAAAGAACAAGCGGGTTTTACATCCGCTTTTTTTATCTTTGTATTATAAAAAATTTTTATGGATGATATTTACAGCTTTATCTGCAACATTCCTAAGGCAGAACTTCATTTGCATATAGAAGGCACTTTTGAGCCGGAACAGATGTTTGAGTTTGCCGCACGTAATTATATTACCATCGAATACAAAAGCATTGAAGATCTCCGGAACGCATACAAATTCAATAACCTCCAGGAGTTTCTTGATATTTATTATACCGGCGCTTACGTGCTGCGCAATGAAAAAGATTTTTACGAGATGACCATGGCCTACCTGAAAAAGGCTGCTGAACAAAACATCGTTCATACGGAAATATTCTTTGATCCTCAGACGCATCTGCACAACGGTGTTCCTTTTGAAGTTTTTTTCAATGGGATTTATAAGGCTGCGGCTGATGCCGAAAAAATGTATTCCATACATACGGGTATCATCATGTGTTTCCTGCGCCATTTAAGCGAAGAATCTGCTTTTAATACCCTGGAACTGGCACTGCCCTACAAAGACAAGATACTGGGCGTAGGGCTGGATTCATCGGAAGTGGGCAATCCGCCTGAAAAATTCAGCAGGGTATTTGCAAAAGCCCGGGAGCTTGGTTTTCTGGCGGTGGCTCATGCAGGGGAAGAAGGCCCCGCAGCATACATTCACGAAGCGTTGGATATTCTGAAAATTGACCGGATCGACCACGGCAATAACTCCAAAGACAGCGAAGTTCTGATGGATGAGATCGCAAGGAAAAGAATAGCATTGACCATGTGCCCGCTTTCCAATCTTAAACTGGCCGTCGTCAAAGACCTGAAAGATCATCCGCTCAGAAAATTCCTTGGTAAAAACATTGCCGTTACCATCAACTCCGACGATCCTGCATATTTTGGCGGATACCTCAACGAAAACCTGATAGCCGTGCAACAGGCGCTGAATCTTACTCACGACGATATCATCACGCTAGTAAAAAATTCTTTTGAGGCTTCGTTCATAAGTAATGAACAAAAAGAAAAATATTTGCAAATGGTGGACAATTTTGTGGCAGAAAACGTTAACAACTGATCTCCTGACAGAAAAAAAACATATTAAAAACCTCACGCCTGAGGAGATAAGCCTTTTTGTCGAAAAGGCCGGAGAACAGCCTTTCCGGGCAAAACAACTTATTGAATGGGTATGGAAAAAACGCTGTGTTTCATTCAGTGAAATGACAAATATCCCGGCATCTTTGCGTGAAAAACTGAATAAAGAGTTTATATGCAAATCCATCCGGTCTTTTGATGAATATGTTTCCTGTGACGGAACTCGCAAATACGCATTCCAACTTACAGATGACCATATCATCGAAAGCGTGCTCATACCTTCCGGCACAAGAGTAACGGCATGTGTCTCAACTCAGGCGGGCTGTGCGCTCGGCTGCGGATTTTGTGCAACAGGACAACTCGGCTTCAAAAGAAACCTTGAAACTGCCGAAATACACGACCAGATCATCATGCTGATGAATTTCACAAAAGAAAAATATCAGACAGAGCTTGACAATATTGTTGCAATGGGCATGGGCGAGCCTCTGCTGAATTATAATAATATCATATCGGCCTTTGACAAAATTTCCGCGAAAGAATTTATTAATTTTTCACCGCAGCGCATCACCATTTCTTCCGCAGGTATTATTGACGGCATAAAAAAACTGGCAGACGGGAATGTCCCTTACCATCTTGCTGTCTCTTTACATTCGGCCATCGAAAACAAAAGAAAATCGATGATGCCGGTGGCAAATAAATATCTGCTTAATCAACTGGCCGAAGCTTTAAAATATTATCACCGTAAAACAAATAACAGGATCACTATCGAATATATTTTGTTTGATAAGATCAACGACACGATTGAAGACGCAGAAGCCCTGGCCAGGTTTTGCCGTAATTTTCCGGTAAAAATTAATATCATTCCTTACAATTCCATATCCGGCAGTATCTATCAAAAAAGCAAACCGGCGGCCATAGCAAATTTTATTGATTTTCTGAAAAATAAAAATATAATCGTAAATTTACGAGCCAGCAAAGGCAGTGATATTATGGCTGCCTGCGGACAATTAGCCCTGAATCAAAATAAAAAATAAACCATGAAAGCAGCAATTTCCTTACAGCAGATTATGGATTCGATCAGAAACGTTCCTGACTTTCCCCAACCCGGAATATTATTCAAAGACATTAGCACCGCACTAAAAAACCCGGATATTTATAATTATATCGTTGAAAACATCTTCAATTATTAGAAAGATTCCGGCATTACAAAGGTCGTCGGCATAGAATCGCGCGGATTTATTATGGGCGGTGCGCTGGCGGCAAAACTAAATGCAGGCTTTGTCCCGATACGTAAACCAGGCAAACTGCCGGCTCCTACTTTTTCAAAATCATATACGCTTGAATACGGCGAAAACATTCTGCATATACATCAGGATGCTCTTGAAAAAGATGATGTGGTCTTATTGCATGACGATTTGCTTGCAACCGGGGGGTCGGCAAAAGCAGCATCTGAACTTACCCGGCTTTTTCCGATATAAAGTTTAAAAATTAACTTTATCTGTGAACTCGGTTTTTTGAATGGCAAATCAAACATTGATGACGACATAGACGTATTTTCACTGATTTCTTTTTAGTGTAACCAAATAATAATTAATAAATTACTTGGTTTTTTACATAATTTCAACATATATTTGTGTAAAAAATAAAGATATGTTGAAAATCGAAAAAATTGATCTTGAAAAATTAGACAATGCCGCCGACACATTGAGGGCTATAGCTCATCCAATGAGAGTGGCTATCGTGCAAATGCTTTATGCCAACAAAAAGATGAACGTCACGGAAATCTATAAAAAGCTGAAAATCGAGCAGGCATCGGCATCTCACCATTTAAGCATTCTAAAAACCAGGAGTATTGTCGAATCGCGCAGGGCCGGAAAAAAGACCTATTATGCGGTAAGGGAAAATACTCTTGCGAATATTATTGAATGCATTGAACTTTGCGGAGGATAATACAGTCCGGCAGATTATTTTCTCCCGAAATCTGCCGGAATTTCACCCCAAAGTTTTGTAGGCCATTTTAAAACCCTGTTAGGGAAAGTATTGGCCTTTAACCAATTTTCTGCGCGGCTGATCAATTCAAAAAGTTCGGCATTGTGGTCTGTTGGTATAAGTTTGGTATTTGCATTTTTGTCTTTTACCCATTTTATGGCCGTCATGCTGTCGCTGTAAACAGGGAGTTTGCTGTCCTTTTGTTTCAGGAGGGCTAGTGCATGGACTATGGCAAGAAATTCACCAATATTGTTGGTTGCATCCGGAAACGGCCCCTGAATAAATAGCTGCTCTCCGGTGGAAGTATGCACTCCCCGGTATTCCATCATTTTGGTCTTTGTATTCCAGGCCGCATCCACACTGATAGAATATGCTTCCGGTTTCGCGGCAGACAAAGTTTTATTGTCCTGTCCACCAGGTTTTTTTTTATTGAAAATATATTTTTTTGAATTACCCGCAAAAGCTTTCTTTGCTTCTTCCGGGCTTTCAAAGGCTTTATAGGCTGCGCCTTCAAATTTCTCAACCTGCTCCCAGCACTCAGCCCAGGTTTGGTAAATACCCGGTTTCCGGCCTTTCCAAACCACATAAAATTTTTGTTTTTTCATAATTTTTCCTCTTCGGATCGCGTTTCAAAAAAACAATGTAAATTTACTCTAAAAAATAAAACAAAAATGATCCGATACAGATACCTGATAATGCTGTTAATGCTGGCGTTCACGTCGTGCACACAAAACAAGGTCTTTGAAAAATTTGTAAAAATCGAGAATTACAACTGGAAACGCGACAAGATCATAAAATTTGAAGTACCGATAGAAGACACCCTGAGTCTATACGATGTAACCCTTACCATCAGGCACACTTCTTATTATGCCTATGCCAATATCCGGGTAAACATGATGATCAGTTACCCTTCGGGAGATATGCGCGTCAAGGATTATAATATTTTTGTCAGGAACCCGGATGGATCTTTTAACGGCGATGGCGCCGGCGACCTCTGGGATGTTACCCATCCCGCGCTTGAGGGGGTTAGCTTTCCTGTCAAAGGAACGTATGTTTTCGAAGTACAGAATGTGATGCCCCTGGTAGAAACACCTGATATCATGGATGTCGGACTTATCGTCCGGAAAGCAAAAAAAACAAATTGATCCCGCTCAACGATTACATAAAACAAATTCTGAAAACGCTTCCCGACAAGCCCGGAGTCTATCAGTTTTTCAGCAATACCGGAATTATTATTTATGTCGGCAAAGCTAAAAACCTAAAAAAACGCGTTCACAGTTATTTTAAGGATGAAGCCCAACAAACTGGCAAAGTCAGTGTACTCGTAAAAAAAATCTGCGACATCAAATATATTGTTGTAGATAACGAATATGAAGCGCTGCTCCTGGAAAACAACCTTATAAAAAAATACCAGCCCCGTTACAATGTTTTACTGAAAGATGATAAGACCTACCCCTGGATCTGCATAAAAAATGAACATTTTCCCCGTGTCTTTTCCACCCGCAACATGGTAAAGGACGGTTCTGAATATTTCGGCCCTTATGCCTCGGTGCGCATGATGAACACCTTGCTGGAACTGGTATTTCAGATCTTTCAACTCCGTACCTGCAACTACAACCTGACAGAAGAAAACATAAAACGCCGGAAATACAAAACATGTCTGAAATATCATATCGGCAACTGTAAAGGCCCGTGCGAAGGGCTGCAGAGCGAGGACGACTACAATGATGTCGTCGCTAATATAAAAGAGATCATCAAAGGGAACATGAATTCGGTGCAGCAACAACTGAAAAAAGCCATGAACACTTTTGCTGATGCCTATGAATTTGAAAAGGCTCATATCGTAAAAGAAAAAATAGAACTGCTGCAAAAATACCAGAGTAAGTCAACGGTGGTAAATTCCGCCATTAGCAATGTTGATGTGTTCAGCATCATCGAAGATGAAGAAACTGCTTATGTCAATTTTCTAAAAGTGGTGGACGGCGCTATCGTTCAGGCGCACACGGTGGAACTTCGCAAACGCCTCGATGAATCGCCCGTGCAATTGCTTGAATATGCTATCACCGACCTGCGCGAACGGCTGAAAAGTAATTCATTTGAGATCATCGTGCCTGTTCCCCTGAGTATCAATTTTCCGGACACCAAAATTACGGTACCTCAGAAAGGAGATAAAAAAAAGCTGCTCGACCTTTCGGCCAGCAACGCAAAATATTACAGACTTGATAAAGAAAAACAAAAAGAACTGGTCGATCCCGACAGACACGTGAACCGTATCATGGAGCAGGCGATGAACGACCTTCACCTGAACGAACTGCCGGATCATATCGAATGTTTTGATAATTCAAACATACAGGGGAGCTATCCGGTGGCGTCGATGGTAGTTTTTAAAAATGCCCGCCCGGAAAAAAGCGAATACCGCCATTACAACATCAAAACCGTTGAAGGCCCCGATGATTTTGCTTCTATGGAAGAAGTAGTATACCGCCGCTATAAAAGGCTGCTCGACGAAAACAAAGCCCTCCCCAAACTTATCGTGGTGGATGGCGGCAAAGGCCAACTGAGTTCTGCGTTGCAAAGCCTTGAAAAACTCGGGCTAAGGGGCAAGATCGCCATCATAGGCATTGCGAAAAAACTGGAAGAGATCTATTTTCCCGGCGACAGCATCCCGCTGTATATTGATAAAAAATCCGAAACCCTGAAACTGATACAACAACTGCGCGACGAGGCACATCGTTTTGGCATCACCCATCACCGGCAAAAACGGCAGAAAGCAACAGTAAAGTCTGTATTGACAGATATTGACGGCATCGGCTATGAAACAGCACAAAAATTATTGAGAAAGTTCAAGTCGGTGGCAACGATAAAAAAAACGTCTTTCGAGGACTTGAAGTCGTTGGTAGGACAACAAAAAGCAGAAATCCTCACCGCGTATTTTAAAAAAAAGGCTTAGTATTTGTAACTAAACTTTACTTTACTTTGTAAATCCATTTAAAAAATAAAGGATATGAAAAATTTGAAAATGTTAGCAATTGCAGGCCTGTCCTCCCTTGTACTTCTTTCCGCCTGCAAAACAAATAAAAACAATACCATGGACACAAAATCAGGCACAGACGCTGAAAACACCGCACCTGTCAACATTACCGAAAATAATAATCTGTTCGCTTTTGACCTGTACAAAATGATCAGCGTCAAGCCGGAGAATATGTTCTATTCGCCTTACAGCATCTCTGCCGCCCTCGCCATGACCTATACCGGGGCAAGGAACAATACCGAAAAACAAATGAGTTCGGTGATGCATTTTCCGGCCAGCAATGAGGCTTTTTACAACCAATACAATACCGTACTAAAAGATATCAACGCATTGAACGACGGCAGCACGATGAACATTTACACCGCAAATTCTATCTGGGCACAAAAAAATTTCAAATTCAAAGAAGACTTTATTGGTGTATTAAAAAACAGTTATAACTCATCTTTAAATACCGTTGATTTCATAAAAGAAACCGAAGCCAGCCGTATACTGATAAATAAATGGGTGGAAGATCAAACCAAAGAAAAGATCAAAGACCTGATACAGCCGGGACTAATCGATTACCTTACAAGAATGGTGCTTGTGAATGCTATTTATTTTAAAGCAAACTGGGAAACAGCTTTCGATGAAAAGCAAACACAGAAGATGGATTTTTATATCAACGAAAGTTCGTCGGTGACTTGTGATTTTATGTTTGCAGAAAAAGAATTTAAATATTACGAACAGGGAGACGAGCTCAAAGCTATTGAAATACCTTACTCAAAAGGCAACATGTCGATGCTGGTCATTATGTCAAAAGAAAAAAACGGTTTCGCTCAGGTAAATAAATTAATGAGTCTTGAACTGTATAATAAAATCAATGAAGGCTTGGTTTCCAAAAAGGTAAAACTCTGGCTGCCGAAGTTTAAAACCACCTCGGAATTCGAATTGAGCGAAGTGCTTCAACAGATGGGCATGAGGGAAGCGTTTAGTGACAATGCAGATTTTTCGGGGATGACCGGCAAAAAAGATCTTAAGATCAGCAAGGTCATTCATAAAGCATTTGTTGAAGTGAACGAAGCCGGCACCGAAGCTGCAGCAGCCACGGCCGTTGTCATGCGTGTAAAATCGATGCCTGTGAATCCGCCGGAGTTCAGGGCCGACCACCCGTTTATGTTCATTATCAAAGAAAACAAAAATAACAGCATTTTGTTCGCCGGAAATATTTTTGACCCGACAAAATAATCTCATGTCAGATTTCAAACTTATTAAAACTTCGGGCTGGAAAGATTACGAACTTATTGATTCCGGCAACTATGAAAAGTTAGAACGTTTTGGGGAGTATATCCTCGCACGCCCCGAGCCGCAAGCCTGCTGGAATAAAACACTGCCTGAACACGATTGGGAAAATCGGGCTCATGCAAAATTTGTTAAAGCCACCGGAAAAGACAGCCAGGGCGAAAAAGGTCAATGGCAGATACTAAAAAAAATGGAAGGGCAATGGTGGGCAGGTTATGAGTATAAATCAATGAAATTAAGGTTCCGGCTGGGGTTGACCGCCTTCAAACATGTTGGCTTGTTTCCCGAACAGGCCGATAACTGGATTTATATATTTGATACGGTTTCTGAAATAAAAGACATTCATCCAAAAGTCCTGAACCTGTTTGCCTATACGGGCGGCGCTTCTCTGGCTGCCAAAGCCGCCGGTGCCGAGGTGGTGCATGTTGATTCTGTGAAGCAGGTTGTCAACTGGTCGCGCGAAAACATGGAAGCCAGAGGGTTGGACGGCATACGCTGGATCGTGGACGATGCCATGAAGTTTGTAAAACGCGAGGTGCGGCGGGGAAATAAATACAACGGAATCATACTCGATCCTCCTGCATACGGCCGCGGCCCGGACGGCGAGAAATGGGTGCTTGAGGAGCAGATCAATGAGTTGATAAAAAACTGTGCTGAGTTGTTAAGCGCCGAAAAAAGTTTTTTGATTTTGAACCTTTATTCCATGGGCTTTTCAGCTCTTGTCGCTGAAAATCTCATCTGCGATTATGTGAAAAACATTACAAGTAAGGAATTAGGTGAATTATATTTTGCTGACCACAGCGGAAAAAAACTTCCGCTTGGGACTTTTTTCAGGATGAAAACTTTTTGAAAAAAGTTTTTTCATCCATAAAGTTTTGCTTTGCCAAAACGCCAGCCAATCCTGAAACCCAACTGAACCGATAAGAAAATTCCACCATCTTTGAGTTCCAATGGCGGATTATAATAATCTTTGACGGAACCTTCATGATGATATACTATATAAGCGCTTCGGCTGACGACACCGCCTCTGTACATCATGCCTATTGAAAAAAATGCATCGAACAAAAACTTTTTTATCTGCGGGGTTTGCACGCCAATGATTGCATTGAGATTAACAGCCGCGCTTTTTTCACTTTGTATCGCATAAAAAGACCGGTGGTAATAATCTGAACCATCAGCATTCAGAAAAATCAATTTGTCGGTATAGTAATAATAGTGAAAACCAAGCTGCGGGCCTAAATACAAATGTTTCTTTTTCGAAAGAAAAATTTTCGGAATAACTTCCAGGGAGAAACCTTTACGATAAAGATAAGATTGATCAAACATGGTAATGTGTCTTCCCCTGATATTTGTGAGTGTAGTCAAGAAATAAGCAAAGTCATAACGGCTGGCATCAGGTTTTGCATACCATATCCCGGCTCCCATATCGAGACAAAGATTTCTTTTTATGGGCAGTTCAAAATTCAGATTGATTTCGTTAACAAGATCCCGGACCAGGTTTGTTTTTATACCATAATGCAGTGGGCATGTGTCAAGGGCTGCGAACATATTTTTACTCCGTTGTATTTTTTCATCCATATCGGCAGCATATTTTTCAGCAGAAACATGCTTATAAAACGGATCGTTATGTTCCTTCGCTTCTTTGATAAATTCTGTTTTAGAAAGTTTTTCAAATTCCAGATAGCTCATAACACTGAAGTACAGCAGGCTATCTGATTGTTCCGAGGATATCATCATTTGTTTGTCAGAAAGCATTATAGCCGATGGCCCGGACAATACCAGACTTTTTACATCGGCAGGAAAAACAGTATCTGCTCCAAGCAGTAAAAAACCGGCAGTAATTTTCGAAATTTTTGATTTGTGGGAAATATCATTATGGTCAACCCATGTAAAAACATTTCCTTTTTTGAATATTATGTATTTGCTTATCTTGCCCGGTACGGGTGTTGATGCCTGAAAAACCACAACCGTGTCTCCATTTTTGAACGGCTGGGCCGTTGAAAGAGACGTGAAAAATAAAATCAATAACAGGAAAAGTATACTCTTTTTCATTAGATCATTGTTTTGCACTCTGTTTGGTTTAGAATAATTAATTTAATTAAACTAATTCAACTGATAAAATTAATCACAATATTAAACATTCGTTTTTTTACAAATAAAAAACATTCATTTGGATTAATATTCACAAAAAAGTTTTATGTTTGAATATCAAAAAATTTAACCTTAAAATAAATAGATCATGGCAGATTTTGTTTACGAGAAACCCTTTCAGATAGAGAAAGACGCAACCAGGTACCGGCTGCTTACAAAAGATTATGTAAGCGTCATTGAGGCAGGCGGAAGAAAAATACTCAACGTTGATCCGAAAGGCCTGGAACACCTTGCAAAAGAAGCAATCTATGATCTTTCCTTTTTTCTCCGGGCTTCACATCTTGAAAAGCTTGCCCTGATTCTTGATGATCCTGAAGCAACAGACAACGACCTTTTTGTGGCATACAACATGCTTAAAAACACGGTTATTTCTGCTAAAGGAGAACTCCCGTGGTGCCAGGACACCGGAACGGCCATCGTGATAGGTAAAAAAGGCGAACAGGTCTGGACCGGTACCAACGATGCGGAATTCCTTTCCAGAGGCATCTACACTACATATAATGAGAAAAACCTGAGGTATTCACAGGTCGTGCCGTTTTCGATGTGTGAAGAAAAAAATTCGGGGACTAACCTGCCTGCTCAGATCGACATCTATGCTACCGAAGGAGATGCGTACAAATTTCTGTTTATCACCAAGGGGGGAGGGTCTGCAAATAAAACTTTTCTCTACCAGCAAACCAAGTCGCTGTTAAATGAAGAATCGCTGATAAAATTCGTAAAGGAAAAGATCAAAGAACTTGGCACCTCGGCATGCCCGCCCTATCATCTGGCACTTGTCATTGGAGGAACCTCCGCCGAGGCAACACTCAAAACCGTGAAGGAAGCCTCTGCAGGTTATCTGGATCATCTTCCAACGACAGGGAATGTCAGCGGGCGTGCTTTCCGCGATATTGAATGGGAAAAAAAGATAGAAAAAATATGCCGGGAATATGGCGTGGGCGCGCAGTTCGGCGGCAAATATTTTGTTCATGATGTCCGGGTTATCCGGATGCCGCGTCATGCGGCTTCATGCCCGGTGGGGATGGGTGTGAGCTGCAGCGCCGACAGAAATATTAAGGCGTATATCAACGAGAATGGTATTTTCCTCGAAGAGCTTGAAAAAAATCCTGCCCGTTTCATTCCGGCCACAGCGCCGGAGCTTGAAAAAGCTGTTGAGATCAACCTCGACAGGCCAATAAAAGAGGTGCTCGCTGAACTGACAAAATATCCCGTCAAGACAAGGCTGAGCCTGACGGGAACCCTCATCGTTGCACGAGATATTGCTCATGCACAGATCAAAAAATTACTTGATGAAGGCAAGCCGATGCCTGAATATTTCAAAAACCACCCCATTTACTATGCCGGTCCGGCAAAAACCCCGGCGGGTATGCCCTCGGGAAGCTTCGGGCCAACCACAGCCGGGAGAATGGATTCTTACGTGGATCTTTTTCAGAGCCTTGGCGGATCGTTGATCATGCTGGCCAAAGGAAACCGGAACAGGTCGGTAATTGATGCCTGTAAAAAATATGGCGGATTTTTCCTTGGATCTATCGGTGGGCCGGCAGCATTGCTTGCCGATGAAAACATCAAATCGGTCGAAGTGGTCGACTTTGAAGATCTTGGCATGGAGGCAATCAGAAAAATAAGAGTGGAAAACATGCCGGCATTCATTCTGACAGATGATAAGGGAAATGATTTCTTTGACGAATACAATAAATAGTGTTTGCCCCCAAATACGGAGTTTCTATTTGCCTTTTTTTTAATGTCTTATGAATTAATCCTGAACACAATATATTGTTCAGATTTTTTATTGATTGATATACAATTTTCGCAATTATTATGTAAGTTTGCTATAATTATGCTATTAACCCAAAAAACATGAAAAATAAGATCATCATCCCCACAGATCTGACAAAAGCTGCAAGTCGGGCAATAAAGCAGGCTGCGGCCATTGCCGTTAAAACAAATGCCAGCCTGACCTTGTTACATGTGCTCAACGACAAATCCCCGTCGGAGGATGAAATAAAAAAGATACTGTCTGCCGAAGCAGAAAATATTTATTCACACGGTGGAATACGCAGTGATATCATGATCCGTGAAGGAAATATCTTTGAAGTAATTCCGCATGTTGCCTGTGAGCGCGATTATGATTTAATGGTTTTAGGAACGCATGGTATCAAAGGAATCAAACAGATGTTGTTTGGTGCCGACATTTTAAAACTGGCCGAAAAGATTCGTATTCCGGCTCTCATCATCCAGGAAGAATCGCCGATGATCAAATCCTTAAAAAAAATCGTTTTGCCGGTTAGCAGCCATAAATCCTTTGATATTGCCGTTGATGCTGTTCTTCTATTAGCAGGAATATTTGATTGCGAGGTTCATTTATATTCCATACATAAAGCCGGGTTCGACTGGCCCGATCAGTTAATTGCCAACATTGAAAATGCCACCCGGAAGTTTGAAATGAAAGGAGTTCAAATGATACGGGTCAGGGAAGACCAAAATGTTTACTCCATGGGATATGCAAAACAGACATTGAACTATGCACATTCCATCGGGGCCGGCCTTATCTGTACGATGTCTGTCGCTTCAAAAGAATATTATTATTTTGCAGATTCTGACAAAGAAAATTTAATTCTTAATGAAGAACGCATCCCGATACTTTGCGCAGGCGGGTGTTCAGAACCGGAAGTATAAGGTTATAAAGAATATCAATCAGCCAATGCCGATTCTTTGGCGCTTTTTGAGCCCTGATGCGTGCTCAGCGATTTCTATGCTGAAAAAAAGTTTTTTAAAATGATTTTTTATGAGAGTTGTTATCCAAAGAATAAATGATGCTTCGGTATTAATAAACAATACCGAAAGACGAAGTATTGGCAAAGGCTTATTGGTTTTACTGGGTATTGAAGATGCCGACACCGTTGATGATATCGAATGGCTTTGCGGAAAAATTGCACGCTTACGTATCTTTGGTGATAAGCAGGGAATAATGAATCTTTCTGTCTGTGATGTGGCGGGCGAAGTAATGGTCATAAGCCAGTTCACCTTGCATGCGAGCACCAAAAAAGGCAACCGCCCCTCATACATCCGCGCAGCAAAACCGGAGATTGCCGTCCCACTGTACGAAAAATTTCTTCAACAGATGAAATCCGAACTGAACAAAAATATAGTTAGCGGGGAATTTGGCGCTTATATGCAGGTTTCATTAGTAAACGACGGCCCTGTGACGATAATGATTGATTCGAAGGAGAAAGAATAAAGAGGCTGGTTTTATTGGCCACTTTTCATTGATTTATTGCTGTGGCATCTATGAGAACCTTTGTGTAATTGCGCAATAGAAATTACACAGAGTGACACGGAGGAGACACGGAGTTACACAGAGAACTTATAAGACAGCCTTTTCTTCTACAGATTTTCATTTATCCACATCCACAAGCTTGTATGCCTTATTCCCCATTTTAAGTTCTGCAGCATAGTCGATCTGGTGTTTGCCGCTGGGATTGCCGGCTATAACGAAAGCATCATCACAGGCACAGGCTTTGTCAACCATGTCGTGGCTGGCTTTTTCGATGGCAACAATATCCATTGAAACAAGGATGCCGATATCCTCAAGGAAGGGTTTCGGCGCAAAACTCGCGCAATCGCACGACCTTGAAATGTTGGCCAGCACATTTATGTAGATCATTTTTTTCTGTTCGCTCAATACCTTTGCGTACTCAACCAGGTGCTCCAGAAAAACAACTTCCTGGGCAGAGCCTCTGGGAACAGAAAAAGACTGTACAGGACAGGTGCTGATGCATTTTCCGCATCCGATACATTTACTTTTGTCTATGGTCAGGGGATCAAGCGTAATGGCACCGGCAGGACATTCTTTTACACAAGCCCCGCATTTGGTGCATTTGTCGGGGTGAGTTGCCGGGACATCATTGGCGTGCATGGCTCTCTTGCCTTCTATAGAAGCCAAACCCATGCTGACATTTTTTATTGCCCCTCCAAAACCCGCGCTGCCATGGCCTTTAAAATGCGAACATATTACGTAAGTGTCGTAATTATAAAAATGCGATCCGGTAAATACTTTTTTATAATGTTTTGTGTTTACATCCAAAACGGTGTCTTTTTCTGAATCTAAAATATCAATAGGGGCATATATAAATCCATGTTCTTTGGCCAGTTTTATATGAGATTCCGTATATCGTCTTTTGCTGACGTATAACACATTGGTTTCAACCAGCGTGGCATTGAGTTTCTGAACCAGCGGCTTCATCAGTTCCGGCGACAGATAGTTTTTGTTACCTTCCTCGCCAAAATGCACCTTGAATCCTATCTGTCCCTGTGCCTGGGCTTCTACATACGAGAACACTTTTAAAAGGCCTTCCGGAGTGATGTTTTTTGTAAAATAAACTATGGAAGAGTCGGCCTGGCCGAAAACACCGGTAATAAAGAAAATACCGAGTATACAAAGGGAGATTTTTTTCACAAACAATTATTTTTAAATTTTCCGTGCAAAATTAGCACTTAATGAACATTCTTTACAATGTTCAAATAATATCATTTCTGTATTTTCCGAATTTAAAATCCAGAAAAAAGCTTCAATTTTCTCATCAAGAAGCTACCGGCAATCATAATGAACACTATATAAGCGACCGCATGATTTCTAAAATATCGCGGCGTGTTTTGTCACCTGTGTATCTACTTCTTTATAAGTGATGCAGTCCCATACCGGGCACACATGTTTGCAGAGCATACAGCCGAGGCAGCGTTCTTCGTTGACGGAAGCTTTTCTTGTTGCTGCATCAAACTTCATCGCCTGGTTGGCTCCATCCTGGCAAGAGATATAACATTGTCCGCAACCGATGCATTTGGTATCGTCCACGACAGAAACAGCCTGGTAGCGCGTGTTAAATTCTGAAGGATCGACAATTTTCTTAGCAGCCCTGCCGATGATTTCATCCAGCGACTGAATATTGCGTTCGAGCATATAATCGCCAAGCCCTTCGATCATGTCTTCCACGATACGGTAACCGTATTTCATGATGCCGGTGGTAACCTGAAGGTTGGTAGCGCCCAACAGTAAAAAATGCAGGGCGTCGATCCATGTTTCTATACCGCCTATACCACTGATAGGCAAATTCAACTGTTTTGAATTATACAGTTCGGAAACAAAACGCAGGGCAATAGGTTTTGCTGAAGGCCCCGAGAACCCCGTCGGTGAAGAATTTCCATGAATATTGGGCAGGGGAGTGAAAGTATTGATATCTATTTCGGTAATAGCCCGAAGGGTATTAATGGCGGAGATGGCATCTGCACCGCCTTCTTTGGCTGACAGAGCCACGGGAACCATATCGGTAATATTAGGGGTCATTTTTGCTATAACAGGCAGTTTACTGGCTTTTTTGACCACTTCCGTGAAGGCTGCCACGGCATGAAAATCCTGTCCCACCCTGTGGCCGGCATTTTTATGCGCCATCTGCGGACACGAAAAATTCAGCTCCAGCATATCGGCTCCGGCATCCTCCGACATTTTTGCCAATTCGGTCCAGTCGTCATCACTAAAGCCCATGATACTTGATATCAACACCTTGTTAGGATAGTTCTTTTTTAGCCATTCAAGATCTTTGATGTTGTCTTTTATCGGCCTGTCTGTAATTTGTTCGGCATTCTGCAAGCCGACAAACCGCTTTTCGCCTACATTGTAGGCGTTCAGGCGCGGCGAAGGCATCACCACTTTAAAACTCTTTTCAAGTCCCAGGGTTTTGTAAACAATACCACCCCAGCCGGCATCGAAGGCTCTTGCACACATTTCGGCGTGATAGCCTACCGGGGAAGAGGAAAGACAAAACGGATTTTCAAAATTAACGCCACAAAAATTTATACTCAGATCAGCTTGTTTTTTCATTGGTTGTTCCTCCTGTTTTTTAAATAAGCATCAATACTTTCCGCAGCCTTTTTCCCTTCTCCTATAGCCTGAACCACGGTGGCTCCTCCATTGATCACATCACCACCGGCAAAAACACCGGGAATATTTGTTTCAAAACCATCATTCACAATGATAACTCCTTTTCCCTTTGTTTGTATTTCTTTAGCGAAAGTCATCACTTCACTTCCAGGTTTTGTGCCGATAGCCTGAATAACCATATCGACATTAATTGAGAATTCCGTTCCTTTTATCTGACGGACATTGCCGGGGACAAACTTCCCGGGTTCTATCCATTCGGTCTCTATTCCATGCAACCCTGAAATATTTTTCCCATCGGCAGCTATACCGGTAATCTGCGTGCCGGCTTTAAAAATGATATTCATGATCTGTGCCAGCTTTATCTCTTCCTGATCTGCGGGCAATTCGTCCAGGTGTTCCAGTGAGATAAGATACACTTTGGCTGCTCCGGCTGCTTTGGCTGAAACGGCGGAATCTACAGCTACGCTCCCTCCGCCAATGACCGCGATGTTTTTATTTTTTATATCAATACTATTCTTATCAAATTTAACCTTACGGAGAAATGTAATGTAATCCACCGCGTTCGTATATTCTTTAAGCAACTCCAGCTTAAATGCTTCAGAAAGCCCGGTGCTGATGTAAACGGCTTCATAACCTTCCGTGAGCAGTCCTGCAACCGCTTCTTCTGTTTCAACGGCAGATTGATACCTGATCTCAACGCCCTGGCTTAGCAGATTTTCAACATCGTATGCTATGGCTTCTTCCGGCAATCTGAATTCAGGAATATTCCATTTGGGAACGCCGCCGGCATGGTTTTCCTTTTCAAAAACCGTGACACCATAGTCCATTTTTGCCAGCACCGAAGCACAACCCATACCAGCAGGCCCGCAACCTATAACAGCTATTTTACCATTCGTCTTTTTGCTCACATCCAATGGTTCAATGCCGGATTGTTTTCCATATTCCGTGGCAAAACGTTGTAAGCCGTTAATATTGATAGGTTCTTCAAGTGCCTTGATGCTGCAAGCTTTTTCGCATAGTTTTTCGACGGGACAAATGAAGGCACAAACACTTCCAAGGATGTTATTCCTGCGTATAGTACGGGCGGCGCCTTTGTAGTTATAAAATTTTATCTGCCTGATGAACTTACCGGGATCGGTGCCGGCAGGACATCCTGCACTGCACGGGGCATCGTGGCATAATAAACACCGGTTGGCTTCTTTTATCGCAGCCTCAAGCGTTAATGGCTCACGCATACATTTGAACTGAACAATGTTAAGAGGGTCGATCAAGTTCTTCATAATAATAAATAGTTATATTTTGTTTGTTGTCTTTTTTTTAAATAAAATTTCAGGTTAATGACATCATAAAACTCAGGAAATGAGCTTAGATAATGTAAAATCTGCCGAATAATCTAAGATTTATATGTACAAAGATAAAAATATTCTTACCAGAAGTGCAAAATAAAAAATTGAGTGCCCCTCTAAAATAATCGTAGCACCCATTGCACAGGCAACTCAGCAACCCGGGCTATCTACAATTTCAATTGGCATAAACATTACTACCCAATGCGTCGCCGGTTGTGTGCTGTAAACCCTATTCTTTCATAAACTTTGCCACCCCTATCCCTTCGTTGCTATTCACTTTT
>CAZMPB010000036.1:0-22597 GCA_964567775.1 uncultured Bacteroidales bacterium | reverse complement strand
TGTCGGCGTAAAATTCAGTGAAATCAAAGTCCACGCTGTTTTATTTGTAATAATTGGTGACATATAACTTACCTGAGGCGTTACATAATAAGGGCAGCCTCCATTCGTGGAAACCCAGGCTGAAGTCGTAAAATAAACTCCAATGTTGTTTGTAGCGTAAATACTGTTGTCAGCCAGGGATACATAAAATTCAACACAGTACTGTTGTCCGGGAACCAACGCGCTGGAAAGCCTGCCCTGCACATATTCGCGCCATGGAGTGCACCCTCCGTTGCCGTATGTGCAAATAGCTGTCATACAACTACCCGTATGCGGAGATTGCTGTCCCACAGCGGAACCATTTGTTGAAAGAGGATTAGAAAAGCAGGAGACAGCAAGAGACGAATGGAAAATATCCGTAGTTCCATCTGTTGGCACAGTCCAATTATTAATAGCTGCATTGAACGTTGCTATTGATAAATACCAGCTACATTGCAGGCTGCCAACATTTACATCTTCGAAACTCGGATTGACCACCAGATTTTGAGCTGATATGCCGGAACAATAAAAAACTATTGAAAAAATTAAAATAACCTTATAATATATTTTTTTCATTAATTTATTTGAAGTCATATTAAACTGTTTACCTGATACTATTATATACAAAAATACAAAAAAGAATGACAAACATAATAATCCCAATATTCAACTGAATATTAAACGTAATAGCATAAAAATAACTGGCAAATTTTATAATCTTTGATAAATATTATCAGGACCTCAAATTAGCAAATCACTGGATAAAAATTGATTGTCAGGCACTTCCTATAATTGCAGTTTTTATTCACCCCGTGACTATCACACCCCGTGACTATCAATAGATAAACGAATTCTTGCGAATATATGGATGAAATTAAATTCTCAAAAATCCAAATACTGCTGAAAGCTGCATTGAATATAAGATTTGGCTTGGTGTAAAAGTTCAGTCTCAGAGATCTTTGATGTGGAATCGATCTGCAATATGGAGTTCGTATTAGTTCTTGTATCATAAGAGATATAACTTCCCGGTCTTACCCATCCAAAACCGCCATCATAAGCATAAAAAGCAAACTCGGGACAGTTGGGTTGCATCAGGTTTTTGCTCCACGTAAACTCATCGTATCTGAGCCCGAGATGAGCGGATAAAACAGCCGGGAGGTCTGTCTGTGAGCCGATTTTTGTGTTTTGCGTACCCCTGAAATTTTCTTTTATGACATTGCCGCAAAGCAGCATTACTATTTTATGGTAATCGGGCGAGCAAAAATGATGGTTACGGTATGTTCCATGGCTATGGTCAGAAACCAGAACAAATAATGTATTGTCGTACCAAGTTTGTTTCTGTGCCTGCTGAAAAAAATTTCTAAGACATTGATCCACATAAAATGCGGCATTGACATATTTTTTCTCGTATTGAGGCCAAGATATTACTTCCTGCATACCATAATCGTAAGGTGAGTGCGAACTGATGGTGAAAATTGATGAAAAAAACGGCTTTTTCTGTTCATTCAATTCATTTAGAAAATATGGGAAAGTATATTCATCATGAATACCTAATTTGCCTCTTGGAAATGAAGATGGGAAATCATTATCCTCAACAATTGTGTCAAAACCCATATGAACCAGATAGCTTTTGATGTTTCCATAGATCAGTTGTCCTCCGAAATAAAACGATGAATAATACCCTGATTTTTTCAGATTTTTGGGTAGGCTCGGAAGTCCATGATATTTATCGGGCTGCTGGGTTATTGTATTTATTGGCTGTGCAGGAAAACCGCTGAAAATTGCCGACATCCCCTCTTGGGAACGCGTTCCGTTTGTATAGATATTTGTAAATAATATCCCGTTTTTTTCCAGTTCATGAAAAAAAGGTGTGATCCCTTTTTCTCCGCCCTGGCTCTCTATCAGATCGGCCGACCATCCTTCAAGAATAAACATCACAATATTCGGTTTGCTGGTTTTTAAAATCATTTCGGTAGAATCGTTGCCATTTTCGAATAGTTGATCTACCGTCTTGCAGGCTTCATCATCATTGTAATAATGAAAAGGATTTTTTTTCATCAGGTCATAGTTGTTTCCAATGCTGTTCCCAAGATTCCACAAAGAGTTTACAGATATCCAGTTCAGTATTTCATATTTTGAATAAAAGGACTTACTTTGATTGATGGGGATCTGGCCAATACCACCACGCATTCCTCCGAATAATAAACCGGGGGTAAGGATGATAAAGATCGCCGAAAAGATGTAATTTCTTTTAACAGACGTAATACGATAAAAAAAGACTTTAATAAAAATAACGTAGTACAGAGCCATCTGAAACACGATTAAAATGGAGATAGCCATAATTTGCCATAATTGAGCAGATGCTACTATTTCTCCGGGATTTGCAAGGTAAAGCAGGGCCTTGTAATGAAGTTTGGTTTTCCATTCTTCGTAAATGCCTGCTTCGACCGAAGTAACAATGATCACTATAAATAAAACTATAAAAATGTAGGCTTTGTTCAGTTCATCGAGCCATTTTGCAAAATAAAAATTCCTGATCACCAGCATGAAAAACGGAACCACCATAATATAACATATAGTGGACAGATCGAGCGGAAGAGAATACCAAAAAACCCCGGATAATTCAAAGAAGCTGATGCCTTTAAGGTAATTAAGGTTATAAAAAATAAAAACGATCCGTGTCAGGCCGAAAACAATGAACCAAAACAGTATTTGTTTAAAAAACGGAAGCAGTATCTGTTTAGGGAGTGAATTCATACCGAGGTTTTCGGCAAATTTACAATAATGAAGCAAAAGTCAAAAAATATTTATTACTAAAATCTTATTATCTTTGTATCAATTATTCCGAATAAATTTATCAAAAAAATACCATGAAAAAAATCAGATTTACAATGCTTGCAGCCATCTTGATCGTGTCTGCCGGCGTTTCTACCGGACAGATCAGTAAAAATGTCACAAAGATAGCTTTGGTCAAAGATCAGTCGGGGTGGATACAATTTAAAAGCAACCAGCAGATCAATCCTGAAAAGGTTTTTATCACAAATAAAAACGAATTCGGGCTGAATGCCTCTGACCAGATGTTGGTTTCACGTACTGAAAATGATAAACTGGGCTATACGCACTATCGTTATCAGCAGTATTATCAGGGTATCCCTGTCGAAGGCGCTGAATATCTGATACATAGCCTCGGTGAAAAAGCCGTCAGCGGTAACGGAACTATCATCACCGGACTGAATTTAATAGTCAGCCCTTCCCTATCTGCTCAGGATGCTATTGAAAAAGCAGTTGCTTATACCAATGCAGAACAATACATGTGGGAAAGTCCTGCCAGCGAAGCTTTTATCAAAAAAGTGAAAAAAGACCAGAATGCCACCTATTATCCAAAGGCTAAGCTGGTGCTTATTGATAAACATTTCGGAAAGGATGCTTCAAAATATGTATTGGCATACAAAGTCAATGTATATGCAACGAAACCCTTGTCCTATAAAAATGTTTTTATTGATGCAACTTCCGGTGAAGTATTTCACACCATTGACCTGATTCGGGTTACCGACATTCCGGGTATTGCTCATACCAAATACAGCGGTGTTCAGACCATAACCGTTGATTCTACAGGCCCCGGCGCTTACCGCCTGAGAGAAACCAGCCGCTGCGGCATAGAAACCTATGATATGAATACCTCTACAGATTATAATGCAGCTGTTGATTTTACAGATACTGACAATAACTGGAATAACGTGAATGCCCAAAAAGATGAAATTGCTACGGATGCACATTTTGGCGCGGAAGTAACTTATGATTATTATATGGATAAATTCAGCAGGGATAGTTATGATAATTTGGGGTCTCCTCTTATCAGCTACGTTCATTATGATGTGGATTATGCTAACGCTTTCTGGAACGGAACCTGCATGACTTATGGCGATGGCGATGGTACCCAGGAAGGGCCTTTCACCGCGCTTGATGTATGTGCCCATGAACTGACGCACGGAGTTACCGAATACACAGCCAATATGGTTTATCAGGATGAGCCCGGAGCACTGAATGAAGCTTTTAGCGATATTTTTAGCGCTGCCGTAGAGTTTTATGCCACTCCTGCCCTCGCAGACTGGCTGGTTGGTGAAGATTTTGATCTTACCGGGGGTAATGGTTTCCGCAACATGTCAGATCCCAATGAAGACGAGCAGCCGGATACCTATATGGGTAATTATTGGTACTCGGGAACTATGGATAACGGAGGCGTACATTACAACAGCGGGGTTGCCAATTATTGGTTTTATCTTATTTCCGAAGGCGACACGGGAACCAATGATAACGGAAACATTTATTCTGTTGACAGTATCGGGATAGAAAAAGCTGCCCAAATTGCTTACCGTGCACTTTCGGTATATATGACAAGTTCATCAGAGTATGCTGATGCCCGTTTGGCTACGATCCAGGCTGCTATTGACCTCTATGGCGACTGTTCCAACGAGATGGTTCAGACTGTCAACGCATGGTATGCGGTTGGTATAGGTATGGCTGTTGCTGACAACGATGTTTATATGAGCGATGTTATTGCCCCGGTTACTGCGTGCGGCATGACCTATGAACCGGTAAGTGTGAGGATGATTTACAATGGCTGTAACCTGCCGATAAATGCGGGCGACACTGTTTTCTTTTTCTACCAGGCAGATGGCGGAGCCGTGGTTGGCGACACATTGATTCTGGCTGCTAATGTGAATGGTGGTGATACCATTGACTTTACATTTACTGTTCCTGCCGATGTACAAGCCATAGGAAATCACACCATTAATGCCTGGCTGAATTATGCAAATGATACTGTGGTATACAATGACACCCTGACCGGGTATACTTATGAAAACAGAGTATTCCAGAACAGCGATGTCGGTGTTACCGGAATTGTTGCACCTGTTTCGGCATGTAACCTGAGCAATATAGAAGATATTACCATTAAGATCGGATCTTTCGTTTGTGATTTTCTTCCCGCCGGTAGTGAGATTCCTGTTGGCTACAGCATTAACAATGGGGCATATATTTATGACACCATCACCACAGCTTATGATGGGTATCCTGATTCAGTGATTTATCATACTTTTTCCACACCTGCAGATATGTCGGTGTCAGGAACCAACTATACCATCAAAGCCAAGACATTTTTTGCTGACGACAGCCTGAACACAAATGATGAGTTCACAGGTTATGTTGTCAAGAATCCCTTATCGCTTACAGATACTGTTGTTACATTTGAACAGGCTAATGCAGCCAGTATGTACCTGGTTACCCTTGCAGATTACGCGCATGTTTTGGTAAATTATGCCGCTCACCATACAGGAACAAAAGGATTTCTGATGACAGGAGGCAACGCTTTTGCCTATTACACCATGCTTGAATTTCCTGATGGCTCAAACACCTGGAGCATCAACGATTTTTTGTCAGCGAAAATTACTTTTTGTGTGGATGCTTCAGCATGGGCAAATGCGTATATGCGTTTCGATCTGAAACAGACCTTTGGCCAGGATGGATACGCATATGTTCTTGGTGCAGGAAATGATTATTCGATTGCAAGCAATTTCAGGGTGTTGGTTAATGACGCTACACAGATTGGCGGAACATATAACCCCACCACTGCAAATACAGACCCCTGGGCTTCACATTTTATTGATCTGAGCGCTTATGCCGGCAGCAAATTCACGGTTACTTTCGAAACCCGCAATATTTGCAAAGACACCTTGATTTTTATTATGGATAATGCCTATGTGGATAATGTCAAATTCATGCAAGGCCCGGATGCAGGCATTGAAGCGGAAGACATGAGCAGTTATCTCGAAATATATCCAAACCCTGTAAACGAGATGCTCAACATCAATTTGTTCTCAAACGAACAGCAAACTGTGAATATTGATCTGCTTGATTTACAGGGTAAATTACTGGAAAGCAGAACAGAAAGCGCTCAAAAAGGACAAAATTCCTATCAATTGGATATGAACGAAAAAGCATCCGGCATATATTTTATCAGGATGTCGACCAATAAAGGCATCTATAACAATAAAATCATTAAACAGTGATGCTTATTTTATTCTGATAAGATTCCAGACTTTATCAAAGAAATCAATATAAATTCGGGGAGGCACCTCATTGTTGCTTCCCCATTTTATTTCGTAGGTTTTGCTGTCGACCTGATACCGGATAAATGAGTTGATGTTGCCGGGATGAGAAAACTTGGCTTCTTTGATATTCAGTTGATCAAATTGTTTGAAGATTTCAGCAATCTGCTTTTTATCAATCTTTATTACTAGTTCCGATGTGGGTTGGTCTTTGACAACTTTAAAAACATCGCCATTTGATTTTACAAGGTATACATCATATTTCCCTGTAAACCCGCCTCCTTTGCCGATGGTAAAAGAACGGTCAGCTTCAGTTGTTTTGCATGAATTCATTATTAATAATAATATGATTGACAGTAATTTAATTCTTTTCATTTTAAGTTTTTATTGAGTTAATTTATGAGTTATGAGTTTTGAGTTATGAGTTATGAGTTATGAGTTTTGAGTTATGAGTTATGAGTTATGAGTTTTGAGTTTTGAGTTGGAAGTTGGGAGTTATGAGTTATGAGTTGGGAGTGTCCCAATCTCCAATCTCTAATCTCTAATCTCTAATCTCTAATCTCTAATCTATCATCATCCACTTCAATGTTCAATGTTCAATGTTCAATTTTCAATGTTCAACCTCCAATCTCTAGTCTCTAATCTCTAATCTCTAATCTCCATTTTACTAATAATCAGCAACAAAATTACATTCTATCAGGAACATCAATTCCAAGTAATTCCATTGCATTTTTAACGATGATGCACGTAAATCCGGATAGCGCCAGCCTAAAGTTAACGAGGTTGACATTATCTTCTTTAAGGACAGGTATGCGCTGATAAAACTGATTGTACTGTTTGGCCAGTTCATAAACATAATTGGCGACCTGCGCCGGGCTGAGCTCATCAGCAGCCAAAGACAAAATACGCCTGAAATCATAACATAAAAACAGCAATTCTCGTTCTTCATCCATCAATTCCGGAACATCTGAAAATACAAGTTCTTCAGGCGTTTTACCCGACTTGCGCAACAAGGATTGAATACGGGCGCAGGTGTACTGGATGAACGGGCCGGTATTTCCATCAAAATCAATGGATTCTTGGGGGTTGAACATCATGTTTTTGACCGGGTCAACTTTCAGGATAAAATATTTCAATCCGCCCAGGCCAATCAGGCGAAACAACTTATCAGCTTCTTCCTTGCTGAAGTTTTCGAGTTTTCCCAGTTCGCTGGTTATCTGCTTAGCTGCTTCGATCACTTCAGCCATCAGGTCATCGGCATCCACCACGGTGCCTTCGCGCGATTTCATCTTTCCTTCGGGCAGTTCAACCATTCCATAGGAGTAATGCCTGATATTTTCCGCCCAGTTATAACCTGCTTTTGTCAGCACTTTTTTTAGTACATCGAAATGATAATTTTGCTCATTACCAACTACATAGATCATCTTTTCGGGCAAAAATTCATCGTGGCGCATTTTGGCGGTACCAATATCCTGTGTCATATACACAGAAGTCCCGTCAGCCCGCAGCAACAGCTTTTCATCCAATCCGTCATCAGTAAGATCGATCCATACAGAACCGTCTTCTTTCTTTTCAAAAACATTTTTTTCAAGCCCTTCTTTGACTACTTCTTTACCTAAAAGATAGGTCTGCGATTCATAATATGTCTTATCGAAAGCAATGCCCAGATTTTTATAAGTTTCCTCAAAACCTTTGTAAACCCATGAGTTCATTCTTTCCCAAAGTTCCCTGGTTTCCTTGTCGCCCTGCTCCCACCTGAGCAGCATTTCCTGGGCTTGGAGTATCAGCGGGGCTGTTTTGGCGGCATCATCCTCCGCCATTCCTTTATGTATCAGGCTTGCAATTTCAGCCTTGTAATGCTTGTCGAACTCGACATAATATTTCCCCACCAGCTTGTCGCCTTTCATGCCCGAAGATTCCGGAGTTTCGCCCCTGCCCCATTTCTGCCATGCCAGCATCGACTTGCAGATGTGTATGCCCCTGTCGTTCACAAGGTTTACCTGTAACACGTTTTTCCCGTTGGCTTTCAGGATGCGCGAAACGGAATCTCCCAAAAGATTGTTGCGGATATGTCCCAGATGCAAAGGCTTGTTGGTGTTGGGAGACGAATATTCAACAATTACCGGAGCCTGCTGTTTATCAGGTTTGCTGATGCCATAATCAGTATTCTGATAATTGGTTTTTAAAAACTCCAGCCAGTAATTTTCCGTAATACGCAAATTAAGGAATCCCTTGACCACGCTATAATTTTCAATAAAATCAAGATTTTGTTTCAGGTATTCACCCAGTTCATTGGCTGTTTGTTCGGGAGATTTTTTAGAATAACGCACCAGGGGAAAAACCATGATGGTAAAATCCGCTTCTTCCCGGTATTGCATATTAGTTTTCTGAACATTCACCACAGAGGGGGCAATGTCTTGGTTATAAAGCCTTGCAACAGCATCTACCGTAGTTTGTATCAGTTGTATTTCGAGCATATTTTTTTTTACAAACTTACATAAAATTTAGTTGCACCGCTCACCAAAGGCATTGAATGACTTTTACATTTTTTTTATTATTTAAATTCTTTCTTGTGTAGTTTACCTGTTTCAAATTATATTTGTAAAAAAAAGCACATAATGCACTTGAAATAATTAATGATATTTCAGCCTGAATGATCACAGGCTATCAGGCATTTCGATCAAAAATGCATCGTATTAATTAAAGCAATAAAGAATATATGGGTCAAATGGACAAGAACAAAAAAAAACAAAAAAAACAAATACAGCAAAAGAAAACTGTTCAAATTCCTGCCAATTATCCCGTCAGTAAATGGGTTTGGGTTGCTTTAGGGCTTGTTGTACTCACGACTTTTACCGTCTATTTCAGAGCCATAGGCTATGAATTGCTCACCCACTGGGACGACAAATCATATGTTACGGACAACACACGTATTATGGATTTTCATTGGGCGAATTTAAAACTGATCTTTTCAGAATTTTACGCCGGCAATTATCATCCGATCACCACGTTCATGTATGCCATCGAGTATAAATTAGTAGGAACTTCCGGCACTTTATACCATCTGAACAACATTATCCTGCACCTGTTGAACACATTTTTAGTTTTTGTACTGATCCGCAAGATCTCTCCAAAAAACGCCTGGGGTGCCCTGATTACTGCCGCTTTTTTTGCCGTTCATCCGATGCATGTCGAATCCGTAGCCTGGGTCTCCGAAAGAAAAGATGTGCTGTATGCCTTTTTCTTTCTTCTTTCGCTGATTATGTACAGTGATTATCTCTGTTCACAAAAAAGCAAATATATAATTTTATCAGCTATCTTTTTCATTTTATCCTGTCTGAGCAAACCGGCCGCGGTTGTCCTGCCCCTGGTTTTGTTTATTATGGATTATTACTCCAACCGGAAATATAAGCTGAAACTGATCATCGAAAAACTTCCTTTTTTACTGATAGCACTTATTTTCGGCATCATTGCTGTCAAAGCCCAGGGCGATGCCATACACGATACGTCATCGGTTCCGTTCATACAGCATTTTGCACTGGTTACTTATTCATTTATGAGTTATATCATAAAAGCCATCGTTCCGGTGAATCTTTCGGCGATCTACCCCTATCCGGTCGAATACGGAAGTCAGCTTCCGGGAATATATTACCTGTCGATTTTGCTTGTTGGATTATTGCTGTTTTTCGTTTGGTATTCGCGAAAATGGGGAAAAGATATCATTTTTGGATTTTTATTTTTTGTAATAACGATCATACTTGTTCTTCAGTTTTTCCGTGTGGGCGGGGTAACCATGTCCGACCGCTATACCTACATTCCGTACATCGGGATATTTTTTATTTTCGGAAAGCTTTTTGAAAATTATACTAATAAGGTAAAGGGAAAATACAAAAAGTATAGCAATTACCTGTTAACAATATTTTTTCTTGGGTTTATCCTGTTGTCTGCACTTTCTTACAACCGTGTAAAAATATGGGAAAATGACGAAAAGCTTTTTTCTGATGTGATAAAAAAATATCCTGACTGTGGAACTCCGTATTATCTTTTAGGCGACCATTTTCTTGGTCAGGTTGCTGTAGTAGCAGATAGCGCCAATAAAGAAACTAATTTGAAAAGATCGGTGAAAGAATATCAAAACGCTTTGAAATGCCCCTTAAACAAAGAGGATAAAGTAAAGATCCATTTCAATAAGGGCAATGCTGAGTTTTATTTAAATGATTTTCAGGCTGCTTTTGAAGATTTCGATAAAGCGGTGAAATTAGACCCGCAATATTATTTAGCGATCGGCAACAGAGGTACGGCAAGGTATCAGCTCAGGGATTACCAGGGCGCTTTAGAAGATTATAACAGGGCTATTGAGCTGAACCCTCAATATACAGATGCCATTAATAACAGGGAAAATGTTAAGGTTATGTTGGGGATTTCGAAATGAAGGGAGAAGAGCAAAGGGCTGAGGGCTAAGGGCTATGGGAAGACCTGATCAAATTATTAAATAACTAATAACTCAAACAATGAGCTCAAAGGATAAGAATAAAAAGGATATGAAGAACAAGCAAAAACCGGCTGCAAAAAAAACGAGTGCTAAATTAAAGGGAAACACCAGCAACAAATGGGCCTGGTATGCTTTGGGTGTTGTTCTGCTAGCAACATTTGCCATTTATTTCAAAGCAATTAGGTTTGAATTCCTTATCTGGGATGATAACATGTATATCAACCTCAATGAACGCATCAAAGAGTTGAGCTGGGAAAATGTAAAAATGATCTTTTCGGAATTTTATTTCGGCAATTACCATCCGATCACTACTTTGACCTATGCCATCGAACATAAGATAGCTGGTGATGCACCGGGTTTGTATCATTTCACAAATATCCTGATGCATATAATTAATGCATTGCTGGTTTTTGTTTTAATACGGAAGATATCTCCAAAAAATGTAAATGTTGCTTTGATTACGGCTACATTTTTTGCCGTTCATCCAATGCATATTGAGTCTGTTGCTTGGGTTTCCGAAAGAAAAGACGTCCTTTATACATTTTTCTTTTTGCTTTCACTGATCGCATATACTGATTACCTGAAATCCGAAAAATATAAGCATTTAATACTTGCCGGGATCTTGTTCTTACTATCTTGTTTCAGCAAATCGGCAGCAGTTATCCTACCCCTGGCCTTGATTCTTTTTGATTATTACCTCAACAAAAAATTCAACTGGAAAACGCTTGTTGAAAAAATCCCGTTTTTTGCAATTTCTCTTATATTTGGCTATCTTGCCATGAACTCTCAAAAAGCTGCCATGCCCCTTACTGAGGCACAAGCTATCCCTGTTTTTGACCGGATCTTCATTGTTTCAAATTCATTGATCATGTATCTATTTAAAGCTTTTGTTCCGGTTAACTTGTCTGCTCTTTACCCATATCCTGTTCAGTTGGGCAGCACACTTCCCGTGATTTATTACATCTCCGTTTTATTTGTTGGATTACTGCTGTTTTTTGTATGGTATTCGCGCCGTTGGGGAAAAGATGTAATTTTCGGATTTCTGTTCTTTGTGGTAACTATCATTCTTGTACTCCAAATAATCACGGTGGGTAATGCTACGATGGCTGACCGTTATACCTACGTCCCATATATCGGTGTATTTTTTATCATAGGCAAGCTTTTTGAAAATCTTTCAACGAAGGCCAACGGGGCTTACAAAAAACCCCTGCAGATAGTATTAGTGCTTGGTTGTATCATTTTTTCAGTCGTTAGTTTTTTCCGGGTTGACGTATGGGAAAACGATGAAACCCTATTTTCTGATGTAATGGAAAAACATCCTGAGAACCCTCTGGCATATAACAACCGCGGATGTTATTACCTGAAGATCGCACAAAGTGATTCGCTCAGCAGTGCAAAAAAAGAAATGTTCTTTAAAAAATCTTATGACGATTTTAATAACCTGATAAAGGTCAATAAAGATTATGCTGCTGCCTATCATAACAGGGGACTGGTAAGTTATTTCTTAAAAGATTACGCCGGTGCCATCAGAGATTTCGACGTTGAAATTCAAAAAGATCCCGAAAAAGAAGAACTCTATTTTGACCGGGGCAATGCAAAAAAAGACAATCTCGATTATGCAGGTGCGATCAAAGATTTTGATAAGGTCATCGAATTGGACCCCAAAGCCGAAAATGCCTATTTCAACAGAGGAAACGTCAAAAAAGAGCTGAATGATTTTGCTGGTGCTATCAGCGATTATGATAAGGCCATAGAAATAAATCCCAAACTTATCAAAGCCTACAATAACCGAAGTATGCTGAAGTGTATTTTAAAAGATTATGAAGGCACCATTGCGGATTACGATAAAATGATCGAATTAAACCCGAACGATACTGTTACCATAAAAAACAGGGAAGTCATCCGCGCACTCATCAAAAATCCGGCGAATTAATTTGAAATGTCTAAATGGCAAATAAACAAGATCTGAAAATATGAAAGAAGAAAAACAATTAGAAGTTTGCCCTGTCGAAATTGCCGGATTGCTTGATAATTCTTTCAGAAGATTGTTTCAAGACCCTAAGAAAATAATTGAGCCATACGTGAGTAAAGGGATGACCATTCTTGATCTGGGTTGTGGTCCGGGATTTTTCACCATTGAAATAGCAAATAAACTTAATGATTCAGGAAAGGTCATTGCTGCGGATATACAAGACGGGATGCTTGAAAAGGTACGAAAAAAGATCAAAGGAACGGAATTAGCACAAAGGATAGAAATACATAAGTGCAAAGACGATACCTTAGGTGTCAGCGAGAAGGTTGATTTGATTTTTGCTTTCTGGGTTATCCATGAAATGCCTTATCACGACAGGCTGTTTGAGGAATTGAGATCAATTTTAAAACCCGGCGGGAAAATGTACATCATCGAGCCAAAGTTCCATGTTTCAAAAAAAACTTTTAGAGAAATGATCAGCAAATTAAAAAACTTTGGATTTGTAATTATTGATACACCAAAAGTATTTATTAGCCGAACAGTTTTATTAACTTCGATATGAAAGATCAGAAAAAAACACAGAAACCGGCGATGCGGAATGTCCTGATCATTTTTTTGGCATTTCTGGGGCTTGGAGCTATTTTCGGTGGCGGAGCGCTGGTTGTTTCACCCACGGGTGAACTGCTGGGAATGCCTTTATCGCTGTTAGCGCACTCCCCTTTCAATAATTATCTGATACCCGGCATCATTTTATTTGCTGTTCTCGGACTTGCTCCCTGTCTCCTGATCTTTGCTTTGCTGAAAAAACCTGTAGGTAAATTCGCCGAACGGTTTAATTTTTTCAAAGACATGCATTGGTCATGGTCGTACATTATTTATGTAGCCTTTGCCCTCATTATCTGGCTGCAGGCCGAAATGCTGTTTATTGCTGCAGCACACTGGTCACATGCTTTTTATATGTTTTTGGCCGTAGCCATTATTTTTGTTGCATTGTTGCCACAAGTAAGAATTTTATACAAAAAGTAATTATTTCTTGTTGATAAGCCTGTCCCGCAAGTGCTTTGCCCACAAGAATTGGAAAACTGTAAGAGAATCAAATAAAAGAATTCTGAAAGAAATTTAGGGCAGCGGCTTTTCACTTGCGCTCATAATATTTTATCATTTTACCTTGAGCCTTCATCAACTTCTCTTTTGCTTTTCCGTAATTAGCCGGTGTTAATTTATCACTCTCCGAAAAAGATTGTTTGAGGAAAATAAAAATAAATTTGCAAAGGAGTTATTTTTATAGTATCTTCACTTACTAATTTCCACTTATTCCGATAATTAAATTGATAGTTATGAAAAATATATTACTTCTAACATTCTCCACCCTGATTGCAGTACTGTTTTTCTCATCGTTTTTCAGTCCGGCAAAAGAAAACGCCTTAAGAGAGATAAAGGATAATCCAGTAGCAAAAAGCGACACATTTATTATTATTGCATGGAATGATCTTGGAATGCATTGCGCTAATAAATATTTTAATAATTTTTGTGTGCTTCCACCGTATAATAATCAACATTCACAGGTGATCAAGGTGGGCAACGCAATAAATGTTCCGGAGATTTTAACTTCAGGTTACCATGTTACCTATGAGATACCAGGGAATACCTACTCTGTCGGGAAAACTGATTTCTGGACTTATGTAAATTCCCTTTTTGGCGTTTCGCTGGCCAACAATATCGGACTTACCGGTGTTGGCCTTACAGGAAGCATGGATACAACGGGCAATTTTTTTCATATTGAGGGGATACCAATAACACCATATCCTGATAATGATATAGTAAATGAACATCCTTACCAACTGGCGCTGATTAAACTATACAATTCAAGCAATGCCCTTCTGGCTCAGACGCAATCGGTGATTCCGGTTTCCAATGAATTAAGTTGCATCAGCAGTGGTTGCCACAGCAGCGAGCAGAACATCCTTAATGAGCATGAAGTGCTTCCCGGTTTTAACCCAAATGTAAAACCCATACTTTGTGCAAACTGTCATCGTGATAATGCCCTTGGCAAGCCCGGAACACCTGGTACACCAGCCTTTTCAGAAGCTATTCATTTAAAGCATGGTTCGTTGACCAATGATTGTTATAAGTGCCATCCGGGACCAACCACACAGTGCTTCAGGGATGTCATGTTTACAGGCGGTATGGTCTGTCAGGATTGTCATGGTAGTACACACACTGTTGGACAAACAATAGAAAATGGAAGGCAGGATTGGCTGCAGGAACCTGATTGTGGGGCTGTGGCCTGCCACGGGCCACAACATGGCTCCGAGCCGGGTAAATTATTCAGAAATTCAAAAGGACATTCGGATCTGTATTGCAGCGCTTGTCATGGATCTCCTCATGCGATAGTGCCAACCAATAACGTAAATGATAATTTGCAAAACGTTACATTACAGGGGTATGCCGGTATATTGAATAAGTGTACGGTATGCCATGGTGTAAACCCCACAGGTGCCGGACCGCATGGATTATATGTCTCGGTTATCGATTACGATCCGATAATTAAAGAAAACAGCGAATTATATGACGCTTATCCAAATCCTTTCAAAGATGAAACAAATATCTCTTTTGTGATCGATAAAAAATGTAAAGTTAGCCTGGAAATAAATAACAATCGTGGACAGCGGGTTAAATTGCTTTTGGACCAGCATATTGAAGCTGGACAATACAGTGTGACTTTTGAAACTACGGATATTCCAAGTGGCATCTATTATTACACTCTCAAGACAGAAAAACTGACTTTTTCGAAAAAGTTAGTTGTTGTCAAATAAGGAATTCTTTGTAAGGTTTTTCACTTTTTCATATACAATTGGAGTGAAGTCTTGAGTAACTATTTCATAATCTTAAAACCGAAGAAAATGAAAAACAAGTTTTTTCTGATTGCCATTTTCATTATGATTGCATTATCATCATCAGCTCAGGTAACCGGCACTTTGACCGATTCACGTGATGGTAAAGTATATAAAACCGTCAAATTAGGAACACAAACATGGATGGCAGAGAACCTGGCCTATCAGGATTACTATAAATTAGGCGTGGCTTACGGAGCCGACCAAAGCAATGTGGCTACCTATGGCTATTTGTATACATCCGGAGCCGTATCCTGTCCAACCGGTTGGCACATACCCTCCGTTGACGAATGGAATACCATGATAACTTCTTTAGGAGGTGAAACAGTTGCAGGCGATAAACTAAAAGCCAAGACAAGCTGGAGCAAACAAAATACAAGTACGACTGCCACAAACAGCAGCGGATTTTCAGCGCTTCCGGGCGGTGAATTTTATTTTGATGATAACGATTATATAAAATACACCGGTATAGGATTATCAGGCGCTTGGTGGACGGCAACGGAAGGTCTTTTTTTTGATGAACGCTATATTTTCTCTTTGAGTTATAATTATTCTAAAGTCTTTAAGGAATCCTCGTATGATGAGGATGGCCACTCAGTGCGTTGTGTAAAGGATTAGGTGCGCCAACATTAATAATATCTTCCATTTACTTTTTCCATTTCTATTCCTCCGAAAACATCCCCGCCGTATACTTATTGTACAGCTCAAACAAAAATTCTATCAGTTTGGTTCCGTTGATGAAGGGCTGCGGGCGATTTCATCAAGGATTATTCTAATAATTGCATTTTGAATCTTTCGGATTGTTCAATAATCTGCAATAAAAAATCACCATTCCATTCTTTAATGATCGGATCTCTCTCCATAAATAATATAATGTCATCAATTTTCAAGTCGCTATCAAGAAAACTGATATGATTAGCCATAAACCATTTTGTCTTACGAAATAACTTTGCTATTATCTTGTCTTCCACACTCTGTTCTTCAATTTTAGGTATAGGCATCTTTAATACCCGTTCTTCATAAATATACCAAATCGCGTAATCAATTTGCATAAGATAATCCCTTTTCCATTGCTTTGCTCGTGGATCTTGATTTATGAATTTAATAATATCTTCAGGATTTGCCGCCGCAATTATCAAATTAGAATAGCGTTCCTTAAACTGTATTTTTAATCTTCTAATATATTCAACCACCTGTGCATAAACTTCATTTAAACTCACGGGGTTCTCAACGTGTACATATTTTTTAGTCATGTTTTCTGTTTTTTTTAATTGCAAACATCCCCGCCGTATACTTATCATACAGCTCAAACAAAAATTCTATCCGTTTGGTTTCGTTGATGAAAGGCTGTGGGCGGTAGCAGAGGTCCACGGCCTTGTCGAGTTCTTTGTGGGCTTTTATGAGGGCAGGCGGCATGGTGAGAGGGTCGTACAGGTCGGCGAGGCTGTTGCCGGGAAATTCTGTACGCACATCCAAAACTTTTTGCGCAGCCTCCCCTACTGTTTTTAGCTGTTTTTCCGTGGGGTTTTCCGGCCAGGGATAGTTGTTGTAAACAAGAACATTTGAATATCGAAAATCGCTTTTAATGCGACCACAAATATTTTTCACCCAAGCCATGTGCATTAAAGAAGAAATAACTCCAAAATGAAACATAGTTGCATTGGGTAAAGCAGTACATGAATCACTGACAATAATATCTTTGCTGAAAAACCCAAACGGAATAAAACGTCTGTTTTCGGAAGAATGCCGAGGTATTAAAACATAATTGTTCTGTGGTTGTCGAATTTCTGAAAACAAGTATGGTGTTAAAGCTTGCTCACGAACTGAAGCTTTTGTGCTTTTCTCTCTAAATTCCTTAACAAGTTTTATTCTACTATTTAAAAATGAATTACTTCTCAAATCTGAGGGATTAACACCTTCCAACCAAAAACAATATCTTTTTTTACCGTGTAAAAATTCGTGACTACTAAGAATAGGTTTAATGAATTTAATACCTTCTGGTTCATTTTGCAAATACTCAATCCTATCTTCTTCGCTTAATAATAAATTTCCGTTATCTACCGGCTTACTCCCATATATCATTTCAGGGACATTACAAATAGGCTTTGCTCTTGATTGTACAAAATTATCTTTCCCTTCAACCAGATGAGGGTTGATATTCTTGACTTTCAACTCATGCGGTTCACCTTTAATATTTTCATACTCATAAATAAACTTTTCTGAAACATCAAAATTTGAAAAACCAATAATCACCACATGAACTGCAGCATTACCTCTTGCTTCATTACTCCAACTAAATGTGCGATGCGCAAAATGTATCTTGCAATGGTATTTATTGAACAGTTCGTTCCACAACAGGCCAACCTGTTCGCCCTGAGAAATGGAGTTAGTAGATACAAAGGCAACTTTAATTTCGGTTTTGCCAGCATTATATTTCTGGAGATATTGCGCTGCACGGATGTACCATGCAGTGACATAATCCAATACTCCGGCGCCATTTACACCTTCAAAGACCTTTGCCATATCGGATTTCTGATCTGCATTTTGCATTTGCTTCCCAACAAATGGAGGGTTGCCCAAAATGTAATCAAACTTTACGTCAGGCAAGGTTTCAGCAGGCGCTTTATTCAAAATTTTGTAAGAGTCGGCATATACATTTACTTTGCCATACTTAATTTCCGGGTCAGCTACGTCAATAATGTTAGCTTCTTTGGCATGTATCGAAATTGTTGATTCCGGTATCAATAAGCTGTCCCATTCTATCTGCAATGCATTTCCATTAATAATAGTTGCGCTTTTCTTTAATGGCAAGCGTGTTAAATAAACGCCAAACAAGTTACTTGCCTTCATGTTCATCTGGTGGTCAATAAGCCACATGGCCACCTGCGCTATCTGCGCAGGAAAATCTTCATATTCGATGCCATAAAAACGGTCCACATCTATCATAAAATAGGAACCGATGTCGGTTACCTGCTGTCCGCCTAACAATTGTTTTACAATTTCTATTTCGAGCAGGCGCAGTTCGCGGTAGGCGATGATCAGGAAATTGCCGCAACCGCATGCAGGGTCCAATATCCGGAGATTACTTAATTTTTGCTGTAGCTTTTTCAAGGCGTGCTTATCCCCTTTTGCCGATTCGTATTCTTTCCAAAGGCCATCTAAAAACAGTGGTTTTATAAGTTTCAGGATGTTCTTTTCGCTGGTATAGTGTGCGCCGAGGTTACGGCGTTCTTGATCGTCCATCACACTCTGAAACAGCGAGCCGAATATAGCCGGAGAGATCTTGCCCCAGTCGAGCTGGCAGCTTTCGAGCAGGGTTTGACGCATATTGGTATCGAAAGAAGCCATAGGCAGTGTTTCTTCGAACAATTTGCCATTGACGTAAGGAAAAGCAGCCAAGCTCTCGTCTGTGTTGGTAAAACGCGATTCCTTTGATTTGTTCAGCACATCAAAAATGGCTGCAATATGATATGCCAGATCACTGCCGTCTTCTTTGGTCTTTTGCCTGATATAATCCCGGAACGTTCCTATATCGAATATTCCGGTGTCGTCAGAGAATAAGCAGAACAGCAATCGCACAAGATAGCGTTCGAGTTGATGCCCCGAATAACCAATAGCTTTTAGACGGTCGTGTAATTTGCCCATCAATTCGGCAGCTTTGATATTTACAGGGTCTTCTTCTTTGTAAGTGCGTTTTTGGTAACCTGCAATAAACCCGAACAAATGTATATTGGCTGTGAGATCCTTGAGATGAAACTCGCTGGTATTGTTATCTTCGAGATCGGTAAGCCTGATAATATCGAAGTCGGAAACGATGATGTATTTGGGCAGTTCATGCTGCGGAAGTTTTTGCAAGTATTCCATAGCCTGTATGTAGGCTTTGTCAAGGTTACGTCCGCGGCTTTTCATTTCTACCAACATGGTTCCTTTCCAGAACAGGTCAATATAGCCATCGTGGTCATCGAGTTTCTTTACCCTGTGTTCAAAAGTGGCCACCTTGCGCTGGCCAATACCGAACACATTGAAAAATTCGTAGAGGAAGGTCTTGGCTTCGGCATCTTCGTTACAGGCGTTCTCCCATTCTTTGGCAAACCGTGAGGCTCGTTCTTTTATTTCGTTCCAGCTTAATGTCATTTATTACCTGATCTTGGTTCTTGGAATTTAATCCTTGTAAAAGTAGGAAAAAATAAAATCGGATATAAAACTTCCATGAATTAAATAGAACTAAATTGCTATTTTTGTATTTCTAAAAATCATTTTATGAAAACCCGTATTATTTTTGTATTGCTAATATGTTTCTGCCTTAGCGCTGGTGCGCAGACCCAGATATTATTTCAGTCCGATCAGACAAAATCATACCTGCTCTCATTTAACAATTCATACGAAGAAAGCCAGCAGGTGATCAACGAAATAATTGATGCGATATCCAAAACGATTCCCAAGCCGGTTTATCAGACAAAGATTACTTTGAATATTAATGAAAGCATCAGGGTCACACGCAAAGGCAATGTCGTCAGCATTTACGTTACTCATCAGGACCTAAAGGTAAACGGGGATATTTTTTATAAGGGCTTTAATCTGGCCGAAGTGCTTTTGCCTTCAAAATATGAATTTACAGCCACTCTGAGCCGCAAGGACAGCCCGTTCATCTATAATTTCACCCAACCGAAAATTGAATTCAAACAGCCATTTAATGAAGTCCTTCTTCAATGCAACGATTCTGCATTAGCAACCAATTACAATTTTGTGGTCAACGAGACCAAATTGTATTATGATATGGTTGCCCGCGACCATTTCCGCCAAAAAGCAGGGCTGATCGATCAGTATTATACTGCTGATTACGATCTTAATAATATCAACAAGCAACTTTCAGGCATCAACCCCAATGCATTTGAAGAACTTGAAAAGACACAAACGAACATGAACAACATGAAAGTCATGTGCGACAACATCACCAATGCTTCTTTCTGGCAGGTTTTGCATATTGAATCTTTCGATCCCCTGATGCTGAAAGCCAAGCTTTTTGATGTCAGAAAAAGCCTTACGGAGCTACAGAATCAGTTGAATTACACGAAATCGGTGATACACGAACTGTATTATGAGAAAGGCACCGAATTATACAGAGACAACAAAATGTCGGAGGCTAAAACTGCTTTTGAAAAATCCCTTAGTTATTATCCAAATTATGCCCCTTCGCAATTTTTCGTGGCACAAATCGCCTTCGAAAACAACAAGATAGATGAAGCCAAACAGCAAATAAAGAAACTCTATACTTTTAAAAACATTGATAATAATACACTGATAAATGCCGAAAAACTTGCCAAAGGCATCGAATGGTATGACCTGAACATTGCCGCCGGCTTTCTGACAGGGAGTAAATTTACCGAAGCGCTCACCGCCGTTGATAAAGCGGAAGCTTTCTGCAAAAGCATACCATCATTCACCTGTACAGATACGATAGAACTTATAAGGCGCGATTGCCATAAGGGTATTTATTACTCCTATTTAAAAAACGCCGATAAGATGTTCGTTCAAAAAAAATTCAAAGAAGCCGGAAATGAGACAACGAAAGCTATCTTATATCAGGAAAAATACCCGAATTACATTCCTGATAACGATGAAGCCCTTGCAATGAAACAAAAGATCGGCATTGAAGAATATTATGACTCCATGAAAAAAGGCAAGGAAAAGATGGTGGCTAAGGATTATCGTGTTGCTTTCACGGAATTCAATAATGCGAAGTCACTCGAAGGTGAATATCCTGTGCAAAAAGACAGGCTGCTTCCTGAACTGCTGAAAAAATCAAAACTCGAGGTGCTGTTCCTTGATATTGATGATGCCCAGGCATCAGTTAATGCGAATAACCTGACACTGGCACGTACCATCATGCGGCAGGTGATTGATGAGCAAAAAGCATACGGACTGCTTGATAATTCTGCTTTGTCTACACGCGTTGAGAACCTGAAAAAAGCTATTTTCAGCCAGGAATGTATGAATGCACAAAAAGAATATGATGCAAAAGTTGATGCCGGCGTCAATGCGGAAGTCGAAAAAAACTACATCTCGGCAGAAGCCAGTTATAGCGAAGCTTTGCAGGTAGTCGCCAAAAATTCAGATTGTGACATCAACAACACCATAGCAAAAAATGGCCTTGCGAATGTGGAAAAACCTGCCAAATACCAGCAAATGCTGAATCAATGCAACGATCTTGTAAGAGACAACAATTACCTGAAAGCAATTGAGTCATATAACAAACTGACACCTTTTTATAAAGATAATTCCATTGCTGGCTACGGCATCACCCACCAACCGCTGCATTTATATATTGCTTCCCAACATACGGGGTTTGTATATTACGGGCTTACCTGGCTCACCGATGCCGGTGAACTTGATAACGCGCTGTATTTGCTGAAACAACTGAAACAACGCAATGTGCTGAAATCGACGACCAAACAACAACAAGGTACTCTGGCGCGGGCTATTGCCATCAATGATTTCAAGAATGGCAATGCTACAAATCCCAAGCTTAAAGTTACTGAATACACCCTGGGTGATAAATGGTACAGTTATTTTGATAAGGAATACATCAAACAAATCAAAAAACTAAAGTAAGAGTTTGTCTGGTAGTTTTAACAGGTGCTTCCAAACAGCATTTGGTTGTAGTATGTTGACTGGCCGCTATCCCAGATTATTTGCAATAGCACACAAAAAAACGAATTTACTTGGATTCGGGCCACTAATTTCGTAACTTTGTATTTCCTCAACAAAATATGGACATGACACGGAAAAATATATTATTAATGATGCTGGTTATTCTTGGGATATTGGCCATATCCTGCCATAAAGAAAACGTTCCCGACGAACCTGAAAAACCGGCTGATTTCAGGGATATCTATATTGGCAAATACCAGGTGAAAGAGACTATTAACTGTTATGGCCCTTGTTTTACCTGCTACTCTGTAAGAGACACCGTTATTTCCGTTAATTACGGATTAACTGATTCTACATTAAGTGTATTAGGCCGTGATGTTTATCTTGATTCAACAGGTTTTTACAGCGCTTACCATTACGGCTTAAAGTTTTGGGATGACAGTATTTCGTCCAATTTTATGAA
>CAZMPB010000035.1:0-22781 GCA_964567775.1 uncultured Bacteroidales bacterium | reverse complement strand
TGTTTGAAGTAGTAACCTTTTGCCAAATGATAGCTCCCATATAGTCAAAGCCAACATTTTCGCAAAACTTAATGATTTCTTCACGAATAGGAATGACTTTATAACGACCGTAATAAACTGCTCTTGCAAATTGGTCACCAATATTTACGCACAACCTGCAACCTTTGTGAAGAGTGCGGTAGCACTCTTTCCAAACTAAATTCAGGTTGTTAATGTAATTTTCATAGCTGTCGTGGAATCCAATTTGATTGTCTGTTCCGTAGTCCTTCAGTTGCCAGTAAGGAGGAGAAGTAATTGCCAAATGAACCGAATTGTCGGGTAATTCAGTCATTTGTCTACTGTCTCCATTTATTATTTTATGATGCGTTTTCATCCCAACTTCAATTTATGCAAAGTTACTCAAATTATCCGGATTTTTTATTAGGTTTTCCATGTTTCTGTGGTCTTTCTGCCATCACCACAAACATTCCCATAGCTGCTTTTGTACTTTGCACACCTAAATTAATAATAGCGCCTAAAACAATGTAGCGAAAAATTATGTTTTTTATCATCGCTCCCAACTATTTATTACAGGAATTTTCAAAACACTTCCTAAATTTGTAGAAATAATATTTATCAGAAATGAAACTCCGGATACAAATTGTCAAAGAATTTTCAAAAAATGATTCGCTGGTCATCCTAAGCAATATGGCAGAACAAGCGCTGAAAACTGCTAAAAAACTGCTTACGAAAGAAGAACTTGCCTACCTGAAAAAAAAGCTGGAAGACACAAAAAAAGGGCTTTTTACGGTCAGCCGGCTTGATCAGCACCTGTTCTTTTTTGTCATGAAACCCGGCAAAAATAAGGAACACCTTGTACTTGAAGAAATGCGTAAGGCAGGATACAAGGTGGTGATGCTTGCTGATGAACTTAAACTTGAATCCATAACATTATATTCGGAGGATGCCGGACAGAAAAGCATCATGGCATTTGCAGAAGGAGTCGCACTTTCGGCATACCAGTTTTTAAAGTACAGGTCAAAAGCTTCGGAAGCAGCACACAGCCTGAAAGAACTTCATATTTGTTCCAAATCAATTGGTGAAAAGCAATTGCAACATTTACTCTTATTGACAGAAGCAGTTCATATTTGCCGCGATCTTGTAAACGAACCGGTATGTAATATGAATTCGCTGATATTTTCAAAACAAGTCGCTGAATTGTTTAAAAATACGGAGGCAAGAGTGGAGGTGCTTCATAAACCAAAAATAGAAGCTCTGAAAATGAATGGCCTGCTTGCCGTAAATAAGGGCAGTATTGATCCGCCGGCATTTATCATCATTGAATGGGCGCCGCGTCAGCATAAAAACAAAAAGCCTTATGTTTTTGTCGGAAAAGGGCTTATGTACGACACCGGAGGTATCAATGTAAAATCCGCGGCAGGCATGGACACCATGAAATGCGACATGGCCGGAGGCGCAGCGGTGGTTTCGGCGCTATATGCCATTTCCAGGGCAAAACTCCCTGTTCATGTGATAGGACTGATCCCTGTTACAGACAACCGCCCATCGGGGAACTCTCTGGTACCGGGTGATATCATTGATTATTCCGCCGGGACAAAAGTAGAAGTTCTGAACAGCGACGCAGAAGGCCGGCTGATACTTGCCGACGGGCTGATCTATGCAAAAAAATACAAGCCACAGCTTGTGGTTACTATAGCAACACTTACCGGGGCGGCTCAGGCAGCGATAGGAAAATACGGCATTGTCGCCATGCAGCATAAAGCTCAAAAAGATTTTAAGGCCATTCATGCTTCTGGAAACTTAGTTTTTGAACGAATTGTGGAGTTTCCTTTCTGGGATGATTATGACGAACTGATAAAATCGGATATTGCTGATATTAAAAATGTAGGCGGCAATGTGGCCGGAGCCATCACGGCAGGAAAATTTCTGGCTCACTTCACCAAATATCCTTTCATTCATCTTGATATTGCCGGTCCTGCTTTTAACGATAAAAAGGACAGTTACCGTAGCGCAGGTGGCAGCGGCGTCGGGGTAAGGCTATTGTATGATTTTATTGAAAGGAAAACGAAATAAAAATAATCCTCAAATTATTGGCAGGGAGCAAGGTATCAGGCTTTAAGACTTTTAGGGGGTTAGGGGTTTACGGCTACAAGTCTGAGTCCGGCTTGTTGCCGAACACAATTATATCAGGTAAAGTGTCGGGGTGATTGTTCCAAAGGTCCGGGGGGGCTCCTTCGGAGAGCGCCTATGGCGTGCTTTTGGGTGGAAGGTCCGCCTGAGCAACCTGTCAGGTGGCTGACGGGCAGGATAAAACACAACCGCTACCTCTGTAATAATAAGGCGTTGATCATAAATAAAAAACCCCCGAAACCAAACAAGTCCCGGAGGTTTATAAAAATTTTAGAATTTAATTCTTGAGTCCACTCCGAAAAGTATGAATTTTGAAAATCAGCATTGCCCCGGCCCTAAAGGGAGGCTGATTTTCTGCGACTTCCCTTTAGGGATTAAGGGCAAAAAGTCGCAGGATAAGAAAAATAGGGCTTTTCGGAGGGGACTCAATTCTTTATTACTTTTCTCACCTCAACCGCATTGCCGCTGATCAGTTTCAAAAAATACACTCCGCCTGCAAGTTTACTTAGATTTATCTGTGTTTTGCTCTCATTGATCTGTTGAGTCATCAGTTCTTCTCCGTTCAAATTGATTAATGTCAACAGACAATCTTCGGTTAAAGCAGGAATTTCTAAAGTCAATTGTTCGGTCACCGGATTGGGATAAATAGTAAGAACTAAATTGTCTTTATCAATTTCACTGACTCCCTCAGGATTCACAAGGGTATTGGTAACAGTATTGGTAAGCACTGCAGGGTTGTTGTCAAAGTATATGTCAGCATTATTCTCAATCACCGTTCCGGCAGGATGTGGAATGTCCAGCTTCACACTAAAACGGATAAATCCATTTGATGCAGCCAGGTTGGTATTGCTGTCGGGCAACCAGATATTGTAAAAATTAAATTTCACAACACCAGGGGCCAGCCACTCGGGTGAAGCAGTATGGCTTGTTCCTAATATTCTCAAACTTTCAGGCAGCAGATCGGCATCTAAGGTGTCGATGATTGAAATATTTATAGCCGGCGCTGTTCCTGTATTCTGAAAGTGAATGGTATAGGTCAGTTCGTTGGTGGACATCGGAATATTTCCTGTTACGCCCACCCCTTTCGGTGAAACTTCCTTAAAATTAGGATCGAAGGAATTCACTACCGGCAAACAGATGGTGTAATCGTTATTTGTAGCATCTACATCGCCAACAGGCACATTGGCAAAAACATGAAAACAAAGGGTAGAGCCTGCAAGCACCGATGCATCAGGAGTCAGATGAATGCCCGAGGTAAAACTGTTCCAATAGCCGCCATTGCTAATGCTGGTCAGGTTGGTATAATTCCATATCAGGGTATCGCCAATCAACATATCGGCCGGATGAGGACTTAAGCCGGCATTATACACCACATTACTGTCTAATACCAATTTCAATAAGCCCGATGCTGAATTGCAGCCCGTATTAGAAACATAGGGATACAACATAAACGGAATATTCGGTCTGACCACCCCCTGGGAACCGGCATAACACATAACATCGAGCAGGCTGTTACACTGAAGCGCAAAATCAACATTCGCCTGCGGCAAGGTTGTAAAAGTGATTGATGCCGGCGAACATGCCGAGGACGGAAAAATAAACTGATAATTCGGAGGGATACTTGCGGTAATGCTGGTCATCCAGCTATGTAAGGCATTTACACCATAAACGCCGTTGCCATCAGTGCCGCAATTGTAAAACGTACTTGTCAATAAAGGGCTGTTTAATGTTTCCGAAACAGCAACTCCCACGCCAGAAAGCGGGACGTCTGTTCCATTAAAAATACAATCGCTATTATAATCCACATAAACCTTACCTTGTAAATATGCATACTGACAGGGATTCGGAACAGGTATCTGGTAAATATTGGCAATATTGTAGACCGTATCCGGCCCTACAATAACCTTGTTTATGGAGCCTCCAATCGTGGCAAACCCACCAAACACCTGATCGTCGTTCACCAAACCGAAACCATTATAAACCGGCAACATCACGTTCCAGGGGTTTTGACCGGTTGTATTGGCAGCGGCATTGATCACTGTTCCGTATGTCATATCCTTGATTATAATTGAGTCGCCAATAAATGAATTACTTACAGTAATCATATAGAGCAGTTGGCCTGTACTTGAACAAGTGTTGGTATCATGCGTACCTGAAGGCTGAAGAGTTACCATCACATCTCCATCAGAATATACCTGAGCATTTATTCCGGTAATTGAAATCGCGAGTAACAAAGTAAAAAGGAAGTAAAATTTTTTCATAAGAGTTTTCTTTAAAATAGATTTATAACCTGGAATTTTTTTTTAATACGAATATAACGACAGTTTAAGCCAAATACTTTGGTCGGAAAAAATGCATGAAACAAGGCTGCTCATAAATCGTTTCAAATTTATACAACACGATTAACAGTTATAAAAACGTCGTACAAATGAAAACTAACAGAACAAAAACACTAATTTGTGTCTGTCCATAAAGTCAAAGTTTGAACCAGAATGTTCGAATTCGAGGCATGCCCGACTGTCCGCTAACTGGCGGATCAGGCGGGGATGAAGTCGGATATTATGGACAAACTCAATTTAGTAAAATAATCATCGAACTATTTGGAGTTAAACAAAAAATCTTATCTTTGATAGTATCAAATTTAAAATTTCAATTCAACATTTCGGCACTTCAACATTTCAGCAGGCTCAATGCGACGCGAGCTCAGTGACCAAAGTTTCAGATCCCCAGTATCTGCTTTACTTTTTCAGAAATGGCCTTGTTATCGGCTTTGCCGGCAAGTTTTTTTGCCGCGGCGCCCATTACTTTGCCCATATCTTTTACAGAGGTGGCGCCTACTTCAGTAATAATACCCTGAATGATACCAGTCAGTTCTTCATCGCCCATCTGCGCGGGCAAATACTTTTGTATTACATCGGCCTGAAATATTTCCACATCGGCAAGGTCTTTACGATTTTGCGAAGCATAAATCTCTGCAGTCTCGCGGCGTTGTTTTACCAGTTTTTGCAGTATCTTTATTTCTGCCTCTTCGGTAACTGTCGCGTCGGATTTTTCAGTTTTTGCCAACAGCAACGCCGATTTTACAGCCCGCAGGGCTTCCAGCAGGGACTTATTTTTAGCAAGCATCGCCTGCTTAATGTCTTCATTGATTTTTAGTTCGAGGCTCATAACAAATCAGTCAACATTATCGTGCAAATAAGGATTTTTTTTGATACCGGTTTTATTATCCTCATCGGGCCCGACCGACAAATCGGATATTTCAGAATCTGAAGAGGGTTTATTGTTTTCAAGAGCGACCTGCCGGCGGATATAGGCAGGAGTTTTTTCGATCTCATTCAAACCATCCTGGCTTTTTATTTTCTGGCTCATTTCCCTGAGGTTAGCAATCCTGTCCGGCTGTTTTTTATTTAATTTTTCAGCTTCTTCTTCTGAAAAATTTTCTTTTTTCGTGATCTCGGGATTGAAAGTATCATGAACGCTTAGGGGCTCATTCACAAAAGCAGTTTCATTGGATTCTTTTTTTGTATAAACAAAAAATTCCGAACTGCTCTGCCTGACATCAAATTCTATTTTTACCTCCTTTTCGGAATTGCCGTTAACCTCCGGCTTTTTATTTTCATCCTTTGGTTGTTCAGAAACATTATTTGTAGTAAAAACTGGCTTGACCTCTTCTTTTTCAGGTACTTTTGTAAACAACACCATCTCATCTGAGGCAACAACAGTATTTTCAACGGGTTTCACAATTTCTTTTTCAAGCTCCACCACTATTTTCTGGGGTTGTTTTTCAGCGGTTGGCATATAATCGTCTTTGCGGCCTCCACTGAAACCGGTAGCAATGAGGGTAACACTGATTTTGCTTCCGAGGGAGTCGTCTGTTCCGTTTCCCCAGATGATCTCAGCAGTAGAACCTGCTGATTGCTGGATATAATCAGTGATCTCGGAAACTTCGTCCATCGTGATCTCATCGGCGCCTGAAGAGATGTACAGAAGGATGTTTTGAGCACCGGTAATGTCATTTTCATTCAGCAACGGAGATGACAAGGCATCTTCCACAGCTTTCACAGCCCTGTTTTCGCCTTCGGCACGCCCTGTTCCCATGATTGCCACGCCGCTGTCGCGCATGACTGTATTAACATCATTGAAATCAACGTTGATATACCCGTTCACCGTAATAATTTCAGCGATACCCTTGGCTGCAATAGTCAGCACATCATCGGCCCTGCTGAAAGCCTCCGACAGCTTCAGGTCGCGGTGAAGCTCGCGTATTTTATCGTTGCATATCACCAGAAGGGTGTCGACATATTTTCTTAATTCATCAAGCCCTTCTTCTGCTTGTTTTTTACGTTTTTTCCCTTCAAAAGAAAACGGCAGGGTAACAATACCCACGGTAAGAATTCCCATTTCTTTTGCCACCTGTGCAATGACAGGGGCTGCACCTGTTCCGGTACCACCACCCATACCAGCGGTAATAAAAACCATTTTGGTATTTTGCTGTAAAAACTCTTTTATCTCATCAATGGTCTCCAGGGCCGCTTTTCGTCCCGTATCAGGTATTGCACCGGCACCGAGGCCTTCGGTAAGCGAGGATCCAAGTTGTATTTTATTAGGGATAGGGCTTGCATCAAGTGCCTGGCAATCCGTATTTGATACCACAAAATCTACTCCTATGATACCTTGTCTAAACATATGATTCACCGCATTGCTTCCACCGCCGCCCACACCAATTACCTTAATTATTGAGGATGAGTCTTTTCGGCTGTCAAATTTTATTGTCATAATATTATGATTATTGGGCTTACTAAAATAAATCTATTATTAAAAGATCATTAACACAAAAGAAAATAATTATTAACTAAATATTGTTAATTTTAAAAAGCTCGTTTTATCTTTAAAATCAGGGACTTTATCAATTTCACATTAAAACAGGCCAGGCTTTACGAACAAATCCTGTTTTCGTTGTTTATAAAATACCTGTCAATTCTAATTTACCTCATCATCAAAAAACTGTTTTCCCTTCTTAAATAAGGAGTCGAAAAAGCGTCCCTTTGTTTTGTCGGAATGTGTCTGAACAGGCTCTTCTTTTTTTATTATCGGGGCATCCTCGGTAAATTTCTTTTGTTTTTCAAGTCCCTTGATCACCAGGCCAACACCCGTTGCGTACATTGGCAAAGCCATTGCTTCGGAAACATTATCAGAAAGATACTGATTAGGGTAGCCGATACGGGCATCCATCCCGGTAATAAATTCGGTAAGCTGAACAATGTTTTTCAGTTGTGCCCCGCCGCCTGTGAGGACAATGCCGCCGATCAACTTCCGTTCAAAGCCGGACGTCCTGATTTCGTTGTACACATATTCCAGTATCTCTTCCATACGTGCCTGTATGATCCCTGCCAGGTTGCGCAGGCTGATCTCCCTGGGGGGCCGTCCGTGTAATCCGGGTATGGATACAAATTCATCTGCCCTGCTTTCGCTTGCCAGGGCTGATCCGTAATTTACCTTAAGCTTTTCGGCATGTTTCTTAATAATAGTACACCCTTCCCTGATATCCTCCGTAACGATATCACCGCCCAAAGGCACTACGGCGGTATGCCTGATAATGTCGTCATGGAAAATCGCGATGTCGGTGGTGCCGCCCCCGATATCCACCAATACGACTCCGGCTTCTTTCTCATCATCGATAAGCACCGCATCGGCAGATGCGAGAGGTTCCAGTATCTGATCCACGATCTCGAGACCAGCCTTGTCTACACAACGGTAAATGTTCCTGACCGCAGTAACCAGCCCCGTGATAATATGAAAATTGGCTTCCAGGCTCACACCGGCCATTCCGATAGGTTTCTTAATACCCGTTTCTTTATCTACAATATACTCCTGAGGTATCACATGTACAATTTCCTCTCCGGGCTGCATCACCAGGCGGTACATATCATCGATCAGGCGGTTTATATCATCCTGGGTGATCACGGAATCCGGCGAGTTCCGGATGATACTGCCCCTGTGCTGAATGCTTTTAATATGCTGCCCGGCAATACCTACGTTCACACTCTTGATGAGGACGCCCGATGTGGCTTCCGCTTCTTTGACGGCTGCCCTTATCGAGTCGACAGTATTATCGATATTGATGACCACGCCACGTTTGACCCCTATGGATTCGCAGGAGCCGTGGCCAAGAATTTCAATTTTTCCGAACTGGCCTTTACGCCCAACTATAGCGGCAATTTTGGTAGTGCCAATATCAAGTCCTACAATGATTTCTGATGGTTGCATGTCTATGAATTTATTTATGAGCAAATAATTTGATTATTATATTTAACGTTTATGGTATCATATTTTTCCCAACCCTTGAAAAACGCGGCTTTCTCGTAAAAAATTTCCAGCCTTCTGAATTTTTTCGCGATATTATTTCCGTCGCCAAAAATAACAATATGTTTTCCCACTTCGGGAATTAATATTAATTCTCCATTATCATCCACATATATTTGCTGAATCTGGGCATTTAAAAACTCATCCTGATTAATATACGTTACCACATCATAGATATTATAAAGCGTGGTAAAATAGCCCAGCGTGTCCTGAGCAACATAGGCAGAATCCACATCGAGTTTAATAAGATTATTATATAAAGTGCGGATATTTCCGTTCACAAAGATCACCCTCGCTGTTTTACCCGGTGTCAGGGGAATAAGCCCGCCATCACTGCTGATATAATAGGGAGCATAATCAAGGCTGCGGATATGCTGTAAGCGCACATCCGGCTGGACACGGGCTATGGGTGTGCGTTGTATGACATCAACCTTCAGAATTCCGGTGAGCGACATATATACTTTCGAACTGAGCACGTAAGGTTTATTATTAATGAGAGATTCCAACTTTTCAATATCTACCCGTGACAATTCATTACCTATGATCTGATCGCCCGACTCACTAAGATACGAGGCCACATCTTCTTCCGTCAGAAAGACACAATCCGCGGGTGCGTGTATTGTTACCTGCACATCCTTGCATTTGTTTTTTCCGTATATTTTTACAACAACCCCTATCAATGCAGCAAGAATGATTATCGAAACAACCCACAAAACTATTTTTAAGGCTCTTTTTTTCATATTACTTTTTTTCTTTTAACACGGCTATAATAGGTTCAATAAGCTGGTCGATATCTCCCGCGCCCATCGTAAGAACAACCTGGGTTTCTTTATGGCGAAGTTCATCTAACAGGATTTCTTTTGAAAGTATTTTTTTGTCGGCTATTTTCATCCGATCCAGAATAGTGTGTGATGTAACCCCCTCGACAGGTAATTCTCTTGCCGGATAAATATCAAGCAAGATGGCCTCGTCCAATTGATCAAGTACTTCCGCAAACTCCGACGCAAAATCCCTTGTCCTTGAGTAAAGATGCGGTTGGAATATGCCTGTGATCTTTTTATCCGGATATAACTCCCTGATCGCGCTGATAAAGGCCCTGAGTTCTTCAGGGTGATGGGCATAGTCATCAATATAGATTGTATTTCCTTGCTGGTACCGGACATCAAATCGTCTGACAACGCCTTCGTAGGCCTCTATTCCGCGTTTTATCTCCGAAGCATCTATGCCAAACAGATAGCAGGCCGCAGCAGCAGCTACCGCATTTTCTATATTGTGCCGCCCCGGAATATTGATGGCAAGCTGAATTTCTTCTCCCTGCAGACAAATAGTCGCATTATATCCGGCATTTTTTATAAAAACATCTTTGGCATAAAAATCCGAGACAGCGCTTTTATCATAATGATACATACTGTAAACATGTTCTGCCGGCCCGGGCAGGCCTTTTTTAATGATCAGCGACCCTGCCGGATTGATGTTGCCGGCAAATGCGTGATAAGAATCCACCAGGTTTTTTTTGTCGGAATAAATATCGAGATGATCAGCATCAATGGCAGAAATAATAGCGATATCCGGGTTCAGCGATAAAAACGAACGGTCGTACTCATCGGCTTCGGTCACGGCAACAACAGCATTTTCAGTATAAAGTATGTTTGACTGAAAATTCTTTACGATCCCGCCGATAAAGGCATTCACAGGAATACCCGCCGATTGGAATATGTGGGCAATCATACCCGTGATGGTAGTTTTTCCATGCGTGCCGGCCACGGCGATCAGAAAATTATTTTTTACCACCTCTCCCAGAACCTCGGCCCTTTTCTTCATCGGAAAATTTTTTTCAAGGAAATACCGGTATTCTGCATGTTCTTTCGGAACAGCAGGCGTATAAACCACCAGGTCGACATGGGCAGGTATCGCTGTAATATCTTCCTGATAATGCACATCAATTCCTTCCGCAACAAGCTCCCGCGTCAGCTTGGTCGGAGTTTTATCGTAACCGGAAACCTGATTCCCCTGCCATTTAAAAAAACGTGCGAGCGCACTCATGCCGATACCGCCGATCCCTAAGAAATAATATGTTTTTTGTGTTCCGTGTGTCATTGAAATACCTATTTCACCATTCCCAAAATGATATCTGCTATATGATCCGCTACGTCTTTATGTGCAAACCGGGCTATATTGCCGCTGAGTTTATCACACATGATTTCGTCATGGATGAGCGTTATTGTTTCCTTTGCCAGTGTTTCCTGCGCATCGGCATCTTTTACCAGAATTGCGGCAGCGTAATTCGATAAAGCCAGGGCATTCTTCGTTTGGTGATCTTCGGTTACATTGGGCGATGGTACAAGTATCGCAGGTTTCCCGATCAGGCAAATTTCGGAAATGGCGATGGCTCCGGCTCTTGAAACTATTACATCGGCAGCTGCATAAGCATAATCCATTTTTGAAATGAATGCGTGGCAACTTATTCCTGAACCTTTATAGCTTTCACATGCTTTCTGCGCTGTTTCAAAAAAAGTTTTTCCTGTTTGCCATATCAGTTGGATATTGTTTTGTTTAAAAAGATCCAGTTTGTCCAGAATGGCATTATTTATTGTCCTTGCGCCCAGGCTGCCGCCAACGACCAGCACTGTTTTTTTTGATCTGTCGAGTTCAAACATTTCCAGACCCCGTTCTCTTTTTCCCTGCAAAACCCCTATGTCCTGCCGCACGGGGTTTCCGGTAAGAAATATTTTTTCTTTCGGGAAAAACTTATCCATTCCGTCATAGGCGACACATATCTTATCGACTTTTTTTGACAAAATTTTATTTGTTATTCCGGGATATGAATTCTGTTCCTGTATTAAGGTAGGGATTTTTTTGGACGCTGCAATTTTCAGCACCGGGCCGCTGGCATAGCCGCCCACGCCGATAACAACATCCGGTTCAAACTCCCTGATGATTTTCTTTGCTTTTTGCAGACTTGAAATCAGCTTAAAAAATGTTGCAATATTTTCCAATGACAGGCTACGGCGAATCCCGCTAATATTCAGCCCGATGATCTTGTATCCGGCTTCCGGCACTTTTTCCATTTCCATGCGACCCAAAGCTCCCACAAAAAGAATTTCCGCCGAAGGACATTTTTTCTTCAGGGCATTTGCGATAGCAATTGCAGGGAACACGTGCCCACCGGTACCCCCACCGCTTATAATAAATTTTTTATTAGTTGACTGCATCAATTGTTTCTGCTTTTAATTCTTTATTTTCTTCGTTCATTTCTTTCTGCCTGGCCGCCAGATCATTAGCCCTGCTAATACTTAACAAAATCCCTATCCCAATGCTTGTAAACCATATAGAGGTCCCCCCCATGCTGATCAGGGGCAGCGGCTGACCGGTGTTTGGAAGCAAGTCGACCACGATAGCCATATTGATCACGGCCTGGAATACGATTGCAAAACTGATCCCCAGCCCGAGCAGGACGCCAAAAACCGTATCACACCTCGTGGCAATACGTATCCCTCTGTACAATAAGACCATATAAAGCAATAACACCAACAGCCCACCTATAAAACCATATTCTTCAAGAATAATTGCAAAAATAAAATCCGAATAGGCCTGTGGCAGCATGTTTCGTTGAGTACTGTTTCCGGGAAATTTTCCGAATAATCCGCCCTGAGCTACAGCAATCTTAGATTGGGTTACCTGATATACATCATCCGGATTTTGCTGTGTGTCATCTCCGAAAAAAGTTTCGAACCGGTTTTGCCAGGTGGCCAGACGGCTCTCTTTCGGAGAATTTTTGAGAATAAGTACCAAAAGCCCTCCTGCGATAATCATAATACCGAAAAGATAGGCTATGTACTTTGCCTTTACCCTGCCGACAAACATTAAGATCACACAAGTCATGAACAAAATGGCTGCTGTAGAAAAATTTGCAGGCAGAATAAACACGCAAACGGCAACAATAGGAATTATTATAGGCAGAAAGCCTGTTTTTATATCATCCATCTTTTCCTGTCTACGGGATATTTCTCTGGCAAGAAACATGATCAAGGCGAGTTTGGCAAAATCCGAGGTCTGAAACCGGAGGTCAATGATGGGAAGTGTCAGCCAACGGGAGGCATCATTAACAGAACTGCCTGTAAACAATGTGATCGGCAGCAATATAATAGCAAAAAACACAGCGATCTGAGATATTTTTGAATAATGAGTATATTTGATCAGGTGTGAACCATACATGAGCCCTATACCCATCAACAAAATGAAAAAGTGTTTCATGATAAAAAACTCCGTGTTGCCTGCGGCTCTTTTGCTTCTGTATGCGAGGGTTCCGGTAGAACTGTATACAGCCAGTATTGAAAATATCAATAAAATCAGGACGAGGGCCCAGATTACTTTATCACCTTTGAAATTCTGAAAAAACTTTTTCATTGAATTATTTTTATTTTTATAAGTCGTAAACAGCTCTTTTAAATTGCATTCCCCTGTCTTCATAATTATTGAACAGATCGAAACTAGCGCAAGCCGGGGAAAGCAAAACAACGTCTCCGGGCATACCAAGGTTATAGGATGTTAGTACTGCCTCTTCAGCCGTTGGCGCTTCTTTTATCACGGGTACCAGTGCGGCAAATTCTTCAAATATCTTCTGGTTGTCATTACCAAGGCAAACAATGGCTTTGACCTTGTCCTTCACCAGCGGCTTCAGGCAGGAATAATCGTTGCCCTTATCTACTCCGCCAACGATCCATATTACAGGCCGCACCATGCTCTCCAGCGCAAACCAGGTGGAGTTTACGTTGGTTGCCTTGGAATCGTTGATGAATTCTATTCCGTGAACTTTGGTTACAAATTCGAGGCGGTGTTCTACCCCCTGAAATTCGGACATGCTTTCTTTGATAATATCTTTACGGATGTCAAAAAGACGGGAAATAACTCCTGCGGCCATTGAGTTGTAGAGGTTGTGCTTCCCTGGTAATGCATAATTTTCTAGTCCCATTTTTATTTTATTTGATGATATATTAATTGTCATTTCGTTGTTTTTTACATAAGCCCCTTCTCTGTCGGCCATATCCGATAAAGAGAAAGGGATTTTTGAAGAAAGAATGTCGCGTTTCTGAAGTTCAGCCATGGTCACCGGATCGTCGGCACAGTAAATAAAAAAATCCCCGGCGGTCTGATTCTGCAGTATCCTGAATTTTGAATCGACATAGTTCTGAAACTTGTTCTGATAGCGGTCCAGGTGATCAGGCGTAATGTTTGTGATTACAGCGACATCGGCTTTAAACCGAAACATATAGTCAAGCTGAAAGCTGCTGATCTCAAGTACGTAATAGTCAAAATCGTTTTCAGCGACCTGCCAGGCAAAACTTTTACCAACATTTCCGGCCAGACCTACATTGAATCCTGCTTTTTTCAGGATATGAAACGTGAGCATCGTGGTGGTGGTCTTTCCGTTGCTGCCTGTGATACAGATCTTTTTACCTTCTGTATATCTTGCAGCAAATTCTATCTCAGAAATTACCGGAATATCATGCTCTTTGATTTTTTTTATGATCGGTGCATGGTCTGGAATTCCCGGGCTTTTGATCACCTCATTAGCCGTAAGACAAAATGTTTCGCTGTGATTTCCTTCTTCAAAACTTATTGCATTATGTAAAAGAACGTCTTTATAATTGTTTTTAATTTCACCCGAATCGGACACAAAGACATCAAAACCTTTCTTTTTCGCCAGTATGGCCGCCCCTATTCCGCTTTCGGCCCCGCCGAGTATTACGATCCGGGTTTTCATATTTAATTCATTTCTATCGTATTTTCAATGTTACTACAGTGAGTATGGCCAGCATAATACCAACAATAAAAAACCGCATTACTATTTTCGCCTCATGATATCCCGATTTTTGATAATGATGGTGCAGGGGCGACATCTTAAAAATCCTGCGGCCTTCTCCGAATCTCTTTTTCGTGTACTTAAAATACCCGACCTGCATAATCACTGAAATGCTTTGGATAAGGAATATGCCGCACAACAACGGAATCAGAAGTTCTTTACGGATTATTATCGCAAAAACAGCAATGATACCGCCTAAGGCAAGACTTCCGGTATCTCCCATAAATATTTGCGCCGGATACGAGTTGTACCACAAAAAGGCGATACATGCCCCCACAAAAGCACTGATATAAATTACTAACTCGCCGGTATTGGGAATATACATAATGTTTAAATAATTAGCAAATACCACACTGCCGGACACATAGGCCAGAATCGCGAGCGTAACCCCGATTATTGCCGAGGTGCCTGTCGCCAGCCCGTCGAGGCCGTCAGTAAGATTCGCTCCGTTTGACACGGCAACGATGATAAAAATGATGATTGGAATAAAAATCAGGAAGGCCCATTTTTGATACCCGTCACCCAGCCATGAAAGCAAAGAAGAATACTCAAATTCATTGTTTTTTACAAATGGAATTGTTGTCTTTGTAGATTTTATGGGTTCTTTCGAATAAACCTGGGAGGCATCATTAAAATTATCGACTTTAAAAATATTTTCGGTAGTTACCACTTTGGGCGCCTGCCTACCGGCCTTTTCCCTGATGACCACGGCATCGTTGAAATACATGGTTAAGCCTACGATCAGTCCCAGGCCAATTTGTCCGAGGATCTTGAATTTTCCGGCAAGCCCTTTTTTGTTCTTTTTAAATACCTTGATGTAATCATCCAGAAACCCAATGGTTCCAAGCCATATAGTGGTTATGATCATCAGTATAATGTACACATTATTCAGTTTGGCGAACAAGAGCGTCGGGATAAGAATGGCGCAAAGAATAATGATACCGCCCATGGTAGGGGTTCCCTGCTTTTCGATCTGTCCCTGCAGGCCAAGATCCCTGACGGTTTCGCCCACCTGCTTTTTTTGTAAATACCGGATAACTCTTTTCCCGATGATCAGCGAAATAAAAAGGGAAGTTATAATCGACATAGCGGCGCGGAAAGATATGTACTGGAATACCCCTGCTCCCGGAAAATCAAACTGTTTGTCTAAGTAATCAAATAAATAGTACAACATATCACTTATTCATTAAATCTTTAATAATCTGTTTATCATCAAAAGGATGCTTAACACCCTTAATTTCCTGGTATTTTTCATGGCCTTTGCCTGCCACGAGTATGATGTCGCCAGATTGCGCAAAAGCATAAGCAGTCTTAATAGCCTCTTTCCTGTTAGCGATCATCAGAACTTTTCTTTTGTCAGTAATATCAATACCCGCCATCATCTCATCAATAATTGTCTCGGGATCTTCCGAGCGAGGATTGTCGGATGTCAGTATCACCTGCTGGCTCATGGCGGCGGCTATCTTTCCCATTTCCGGGCGCTTGGTCGTGTCCCGGTCGCCGCCTGCCCCCACGACCGTAATAATCCTTCCTCCACCCTGCTGAATCTGATTGATCGTGCTTAAGACATTTTTTAACGCATCGGGTGTATGCGCATAATCAACAATAGCCACCACATTATTGTCGTCTTTAATGCTTTCAAAGCGGCCTTCGGCAGCATCCAGGCCGCTCAGCAAGGTCAGCACCTGTTCTTTGTCCTGGTCCAGCAAAATGGCAACGGCATAAATTGCGGTTATATTATAGGCATTGAACATCCCCACCAGATTGCACCACAACTCGGTCCCGTCAATATTTATCTGCATCCCGTCAATGCGGTTCTCCAAAAGGCGGCATTTGAAATCAGCCATCTGTTTGAGACCGTAGGTGTACTTCTTTGCTTTCGTATTCTGAATCATGACGCCGCCGTTACGGTCATCAATATTGGTAAGTGCGAAGGCGCTTCCTGGCAACTTGTCGAAAAAACCCTTTTTAGCTTCGATATAATTTTCGAAGGTCTTATGATAATCGAGATGGTCGTGGGTAATATTTGTAAAAACGCCACCGGAAAAAGACAAACCGGCGATCCGGTTTTGAACAACCGCATGTGAACTGACTTCCATAAAACAATATTCGCAACCCGTTTCTACCATTTCAAACAACAGTTTGTTTATCACGAAAGGGTCGGGCGTGGTATGCGTTGCAGGTATTACACTTTCGTTCACTTTGTAACAGATGGTTGATAATAACCCGGCTTTATATCCTAATTCTCTAAATGCCTGATAAAGCAGGGTGGCAATTGTGGTTTTTCCGTTGGTGCCTGTAACCCCAACCAATTTAAATTTTGAAGAAGGATGTCCGAAAAAATTATCACAAATAATCCCCAGCGCAAAACCGCTGTCCGGGACTTTGATATAGACTACATCGTCATTTCTTTTTTCCGGCAGATCTTCGCATACCACGGCTGTTGCCCCTTGTTTTATGGCATCATCAATATATTTGTGACCATCGGCATGAACACCTTTTACAGCAACAAACAGGCTGTTCTTTTCACAAGCCTTTGAACTAAAACTGACAAATGCGATTTCTTTGTCTGTATTCCCGATCACCTCGGTATACTCTGTATTCTTTAATATTTTTGTTAATAGTTGAGTCATGTTTTTTTTTCAGACAGATAAGATTAATTCTATGGTTTTGCTTCCCAAAACCGTTTTTTGTTCTATTACCCTTCCTGCACCTTTCAAAAGGACAGTCCATCCTGCTTTTTCGAGCAAATAAACGGCATCCCTGGCTTTCATTCCTTTTACATCGGGAATTTTATTATTATTTTTTACCAGGTTATCCTTTACATAGACCCTTTTCAGATCATCAGATCTGGAAGTGTTCACCCATTCGGTAGCGCCTCCTTTTAGTATCAAATTAATATTCAGTCCCGAATAAATATTTTCAATGTCTTCGCGGTAGCCGAAATCTACGACAGGAGCCGACAAGGTATCCGGCATTTTTATTTCTTTGGATTTAATATCCACCCTGGTCGCATATACTTTATCGGCAATTTCCTTGAAAACCGGTGCGGCCACCTGGCTTCCGTAAACTTCGCTGCCCTGCATTTTATATTCTACCACAATACAGGAGTATTTCGGATCGTCGGCGGGAAAATAGCCGCAAAACGATGCAATATATCTGTCAATATACCCCCTGGTTGCCTCGTCCCATATCCTTGCCGTACCGGTTTTTCCGGCAACTTTATAAGGCGCCTTTCTGATATTTCTTGCTGTTCCCCTTGTCACGACCCCTTCAAGCAGGCTTCTTACTTTTTTGAGTGTCGCTTCGGAGCATATCTGTGCTATTAAAACTTCCGGACTATTCTCTTTTATCAACACGCCGTTCCTTCTGATCTCTTTTACGAGTTTAGGCTTCATATATTTTCCGTTATTGGCCACCGCATTATATAACCCAAGTACCTGCAGGGGTGTCAGTTTAATTGAATATCCGAATGCCGCAGCAGTCAGGTCTTCATATTTGATGGGTAAATAAGGATCCGGCTCGTTATCCAGATCGATGCCTGAACGCTGTTTCAACCCCATTTTTACCAGGTATTGCTCAAATTGTTTGATCTTTACCTTGTCCAGAAATGCCATCCTGGTTATTTGTGTTATTCCCACATTGGATGATTTTTCAAAAGCTTTTGCTACCGAAATATTTCCATATCCTTCCTCGTGACTGTCGACAACCTCTTTTTTATAATCAGAATAACGGATTCTGCCGGAACGTACGATCTGATTGGTATCATATTTCCCGTCTTCCAGCACCGCGATAACCGAAGCCAACTTCATGGTAGAGCCGGGTTCGTAAAGTTCCTCTACAGCATAATTGCGCATTTCTTTATAACCGCCATCCTTGTCTTTGGTAAGATTGGCCATTGCCTTAATATAGCCGGTCTTAACCTCCATCAGTATGACACAGCCCCAGTCGGCATGTGTGGTGTCAAGGCTTTTCCTTAATGCGCTCTGAGCCACATCCTGAAGGTTTACATCAATGGCCGTATAAAGATCGCAGCCGCTCTTGGGTTTCACGACAGCTTCCTCGCTGATCTTAGTCCAACTGTTGCTTCCCACTCTTTTACGATATTCCACCCCTTTGATTCCGCGCAGGTCTTCCTTGTAATGCCCTTCAAGGCCAACAAAATAAGAACTGGTAAGTTTTTGGATCTTCAGGATACGGTTATTATCTTCTTCTATTAAAGGAAACTTTTTCAGCTCTGCCAGTTGCAATACATTCACAAGCTTGGTGATCCCTGCTTGCGGTGCCGGTTTTTTAAAAGCATCTTCCAGTATCTTTTTATAATATCCTTTGCTGAGATCATTAAATGTACTGTAAAAACAGTCGCTCAGTGTATCAATATATTGTTGAAAGCGTTGTTCTGTCACCTTGCCGGCTTTGAGGTTGATCACCACCCTGTATTCCGCGAGCCTTTCATAGCCGATGGTCATAGCTGCACAATTTTTTATCGGCCTGATTCTTTTCTCTTTTTTGGTTACAACCAGTCCTCCGAATTTTCCTTTTCTTAAGATCGGAAATTTCTTGATTTTCTGGAGTTCCGCATAGGTGGCTTTTTTTACCAATAAATAATTCCTGTTGTATTTTCGGCGTGCTTCTTTCAGCTCCCGGATATACTTATATTTATTATTGGGGGTTTTATCAAAAAACAGGCTCAGGCAAATCCCCAGAGAATCAACATTCTTTTTAAAGGTTGTATCGTGAATTGCCGAAGAATCAAGGTCCAGGTTAACCTGAAACATGGGTATTGAAGTTGCCAGGAGTTCGCCGTTCTCGGCATAAATATTTCCACGGGCAGGTTCTATTATTTCCTTTTTTATCGATTCGGTACTTGCCTGCTTTTTCCATTGCTCATCATTGATAAACTGAAGGGTGAAAATTTTTACTATGATCAAAATAGCAAATATCCATACCAGAAAATAAATCAGGTAAGCCCTCATCAATATGGATTTTCTCTTATCGTTCATTCTTTATTATTTTTATTGTTCTGATCAAGTATCTTCATCGGAGGGACTACGGATTCTTTTATCCCTGTTCCCAGGCTGTCAAGTCGGCGGGCAATTTCCGATTGCTGGCTGGTATGCAACAGTTCGGACTGCGTGGTAATATATTCGTCCTTTAGTTCAATAAGCTCGTCGCTGATCTGTTGTGTTTTCCTGATATTTTTCTCATAATTGTAGGAATTAGCAATGTACAAAACAGCGAGAAGACACAGGAAAAGCCCAAAGGGCAGCAGCCTGAGCACCGCATCGCGCGTCAATATCTCTCCGTTGAGAATACTTCGCAATACAGTAATAAGGCTCGGCTTTTTCGCTTTTTTGGCTTTCATTTTTTCCTCACCGGGTTCTTGTTTCTGCGGCTCTACCGGTTTATATTCATTTTTTTCCATTACTATTTTTTTTCAGCAATTCTGAGTTTTGCACTTCTTGCTCTTTTATTTTTTAAAATTTCATTATCATCAGGAATTATCGGTTTTCGGCAAATAAGATCAAATGGTGCGTTGGTGTTCCCATAAAAATCTTTTTCAGCTATTCCTTCAAAATTTCCTGCACGCATAAAATTTTTCACCAGCCTGTCTTCAAGCGAATGGTATGAAATAACAACCAGCCTTCCTGATTTTTTGAGCGCTGCCAGACTTTGCATCAAAAATTCTTTCAATGCGTCGAGTTCATTGTTCGTTTCGATGCGAAGCGCCTGGAAAACTTTTGCCAGATATTTATCCTCATTTCTTTTATCGATCAGGCCAGAAATGGATTCTTTCAGATCGGAACTGTTAATAATCTGTTTCCCCTTGCGGTAAGCGGCGATCTTGTTTGCCAGCAGGTTGCTGTTTGACAGTTCTCCGTACTGCCGGAACATGGCTGAAAGCTGTTGCACGGTATATTGATTCAAGATGCCGGCAGCGGTCTGCTTCTGATTCCTGTTCATCCTCATATCCAGTGGAGCGTCGAAGCGGGTAGAGAACCCCCTTTCAGCCACATCAAACTGGTGTGAAGACACTCCAAGGTCAGCAATGATGCCATTGACGGGTATTGCCCGATGAAATTTTAAAAAATTTTTCAAATAACGAAAATTACTGTTTACTAAGGTCAGGCGGTCATCGTCAATTTTGTTTTCCCACGCATCTTCATCCTGATCAAAAGCGATCAACCGCCCACCCTTCAATCTTTTAAGTATTTCCTGCGCATGTCCCCCTCCTCCGTAAGTTACATCTACGTAAACCCGGCCGGGCTTTATATTCAACCCATCCACGGATTCTTTCAACAATGCAGGGCTATGGTACATCTTCCGGCGGATTGGATGAGTTACTACCCATGGTCAGTTCGGCAAGTTCTGCATAGTCGGCCGGCTCATCCGTAAGCAGTGATTCATACTTCTCCCTGTTCCAAACTTCGATACGATCGACAAATGCAAAAACCATCACATCCTTTTCTATTTCCGCATACTTCAGCAATCTTTTGGGTATAAGCAATCTGTTTGTCCCATCCAGCTCCACTTCCGACGCCCCGCGATAAAAATATCTTAAAAAGTCCCTGTTCTTCTTTATATACAAATTCAACTTGCTGATATCTTTTACTATTTTTTCCCAGGTATCTATAGGATAAAGCATCAGGCATTCTTCAAAACCACGATTCAGCACGAAGCGGCAACCTGAAGCTTCGGGAAGCTTTCTTTTCAGAGCGACAGGAAACATCAGCCTGCCTTTTCCGTCAATTTTACATTCATATTCCCCTAATAGCTTATTCATGATTTTTTAGAAAAATGAATTTTTGTGTAAAGATATAAACATTTTGCACAACAGTGCACCCTGCTGCACAAAAAAAATTTATTAAAATGAAATAATTTATTTTAACTATCTGTTTTAATGTTTGTTAGATTATAAAAAATTTTTTGTACCAAAGTCTGTTTTTTGCACTTTCGAGGCATTCTTTAAAAGTTTTCAACAATTTTTTTGTTTTGTTAATTACTTTTTTCTCCATTTTTTGCTTTTTTATTATTTTTTTTAAAAAAACCGGTAAAACATGAAAATAAAAACAGACAATTATTCATTGTCACCTATGCATTTTCAGCGACATAATTATAAATCAGTATGTTTTTGTATTTTTGCAGCTATATGATTTTTCATGTTCAACCGGATAAGCTGCTCTAATGATGCATTCGCAGAAGCAAATTCAATAAAGGAACCTGAAACAGGCAAATAAAAAAATGAAACTGTTGTTGAAAATATTACTTCTGCCCTTTTCTGTTTTGTACGGGTTTATCATGCTTTTACGGAACAAATTTTACGACTGGGGCTTGTTCAAATCCGAATCCTTTGATATCCCTGTCATCTGCGTTGGAAACATCAATACGGGGGGTACCGGAAAATCACCGGCAGTTGAATATCTTGTCCGTCTGTTGCAAAAACAAAATAAATATATTTCGACACTCAGCCGCGGATATGGCCGCGAAACCAAAGGTTTTATCTTTGCCGACAAAAGTTCTACCGCAGCAACAATCGGTGATGAACCGCTTCAGTTTTTTCGAAAATTTCAAAATATCAGGGTTGCTGTAAGCGAAGACAGGGTCAAGGGAATTCATCAGCTTCTTGAAAAACAACCGGCACCTGAAGTTATTTTATTAGATGATGCCTTTCAACACCGCAGTGTAAAACCCGGGCTTAATATTTTACTAACTGATTATAATAATTTATACTCCAAGGATTGTGTTTTGCCGGCAGGGCGTTTACGCGAATTCAGATGCGGGGCAGGACGAGCAGATATCATCATCGTCACAAAATCCCCTGAAAATATTTCTGATACAGAAAAAAATAAGATCATAAACAGCCTGAAGCCGCAACCAAATCAATGTGTTTTATTTTCTTTTATCCGATATAAAGAGCCCCTGCCTTTTTTCGAAAATTCTTTTCAAAAAAGATTGCCTTCTTTAAATGATCATGAAATCGTGTTGTTTTCCGGCATTGCTGATCCGGAGCCACTTATAGCACACCTGAAGCCTGTTTGCAAAAAACTCCACACCCTGCGTTTCAGCGACCATCATTCATATTCCCGTAAAGACATCATAACCATCTCTGAAAAATTTCGTAATATTGTCTCTGAAAATAAAATTATCTTAACGACAGAAAAAGATTTTTCAAGATTAATCCATCAAAACATTTGTAATGAATTGTCGGATTTTCCGGTTTATTACCTGCCTGTAGAGATGGATTTTTCCGAAACTGATAAAAAAACTTTTGAACTAAAAATTTTAAACTATGTTGAAAAAAATCAATGAAACCGTTGCTTACATAAGAAGCAAAACCTCTTTTGAGCCGCAGATAGGCATTATCCTTGGAACAGGGCTCGGAAATCTGGCGAATGAAATTAAGGTTCAAGCAGCAATACCCTAT
>CAZMPB010000034.1:0-23001 GCA_964567775.1 uncultured Bacteroidales bacterium | reverse complement strand
AATGGCTGTCAACCACTATCACGACACAACTGCTTTATGATGATGATGTCATGATTCAATCAACACCATCGTCAGCTCCCGGCCCGCGTACACAATTCAAAGAAGTTATCGGCGTAGGACTATCCTACACGTTCAATCATTAGGATTCAAAAGAACGAATAAGTAATAAAAAGCCTCATTCCTGAAAAAAATGAGGTTTTTTTTATTTTTGCAGAAAAAAGGCGACATGCGAAAAACAAAAAATTCGGAATTGAACCGGCTTAGCGTGGAAGAATTTAAAGGTTCTGAAAAAAATCAGATCATAGTTGTTCTGGATAATGTCAGAAGCATGAATAACATCGGTTCTGTTTTTCGCACCTGCGACGCTTTCCGGGCGGATCAATTATTTCTGTGCGGCATTACTGCAACACCTCCGCACCGGGAGATACAAAAAACCGCGCTGGGAGCAACGGATTCGGTATGCTGGAAATATTTTGAAAATACCAGGCAGGCCGTGGCAGGTTTAAAGGAACAAGGCTATTTAATTATTGCGGTAGAGCAAACAGATACCAGCATCAGCCTGGACGAATATGAACCCGACAAGACAAAAAAAACAGCGCTGATCTTTGGTAATGAAATTAACGGAATTGACGATGAGGTTTTGGAATTATGCGATTTTTGTATTGAAATACCTCAGTTTGGAACAAAACATTCCATAAACATTTCTGTCAGCGTGGGAATTATATTATGGGATATTGTAACAAAATCGGGAAAAACAAAGTAAAAAGGGAGATAAAAAAGCAAAGCAAAAAAACTAAAAATTAGTTACTAAAGGACTATAAACTCAAATATTTAAAAAGCTTTTTTTAATTTTTTTTCAATATGTCTGAATATCTTTTTTATATTTGTGGACTCAAAAGAATAGAGAATTTTTTTATTAACGTTAAAAATACATTTTATGAAACATTTCAACTTTAAAGTAATTGCTGTTTTATTTTTAGCAGCAATGATGTTCACGGGCTGCGGGTTAAGCAAAATGATCAAAAAATACCCGACGGTAAAATACACGGTAACCCCCGAGGTTCTTGAAACACATGGTGGTAAGATCGCTGTCGGAGTAAGCGGAACGATCCCCCCGAAATATTTCAACAAAAAAGCTTCGGTAACGATCACCCCGGTTCTGAAAAGTATGAACGGCACAACGCTGGCTACTTTAAAATCGATAACACTTAAGGGCGAAAAAGCTACCGGTGAAGGCCAGACCATTAAATACAAAGAAGGCGGAAGTTTTTCATATAGCGACGTGGTCACCTATAACGAAAGTATGAACATGTCCGAATTAGCTATCGGCCCCTTAGCCACCAAGGGCAAAAAAGTTGATGTTCCCCTCGGAACCAACAAACTGGCCGATGGTGTTATTTATACCTCAACACGTATTGAACAGGAAGAAGAAATGCAGACAGCAGAACACGGCTATGAACTGGAAACAATCATTACCAAAAAAGCAAACCTGTATTTCGAATACAATAAGTCAAACCTGAATGTTAACATGCCCTTGAATAAAGATAAAGCAAATGCATCATTATTAAATGATACTATTCTGAACTTTCTTGGTTTGAACTGGAAAGTAAAGGCCATCAACATCAATGCATGGGCATCTCCCGAAGGCGAATTGACACTGAACCAGAAACTTTCTGACGAGCGCGGCGCAACCACAAAAAAATGGTTTATCGAGAAAATCAAGAAAATGATCAAGGATAAAAAATTATCCGGTATCACCAAACCCGAAGAACTACAGGTTATCGTTAATTCAAAAGGCGAAGATTTCGACGGTTTCATGAAAGCCCTCAATGCTTCCAACATTCCTCAGAAACAAACCATTGCCAACGTTATCCAGAGCCAGGCTACAAAAGCTGAAAGAGAAAAGTCAATAAAAGACATGACCGTCATTTATGCTGAAATTGAAAACATGCTTTCCGTATTACGCCGCGGCGAAGTTGTTGTAGATTGTTATCTGCCCAAAAAATCCAAAGCAGAAATTATTCAGCTTTCTACAACCGCCCCCGATAAACTCGATAACAAAGAATTACTTTATTCAGGAACTTTAACCGAAGATGTTGCTACAAAATATATGATTTACAAATCAGCTACCACCCTTTATCCTAACGATTGGAGAGGTTTCTGCAATGCAGGAAATTGTGCAATGTTACTTGGAAAACTCGACGAAGCAAAAAATTACCTTGATAAAGCCAACCAACTGAATCCTAATAATGGCCAGATCAATTATAACCTTGGAGTACTTTCATTCTGGAATAAAGATGATGCAGCAGCTCAGACCTATTTAAACAATGCAAAATCAAAAGGTATTGACATCAGCCACAATGAAGCGCTGTTGAAGATCAGACAAGGAGACTATGCCGGAGCTATCAGTTCTTTCGGTGGCAAAAAATGCAAATACAACCTTGCTCTTGCACAACTGCTTTCGGGTAACAATACTGCTGCAAAACAGACGCTGGATTGCGTTAAACCACAAACTGCTGCTACCTATTATCTGATCGCTGTTAATGCAGCCCGCACATCAAACACTGCCGTTATGTATGAATATCTTACCAAAGCAGTTGTTGCTGATTCAAAATACAGAAAACAAGCCAGTGAAGACAGAGAATTCCTGAAATATAATAAGGAAGCTGCTTTTACCAATGCTATTAAATAAGTGAAAAATATTTTTTTAAAAAAACTCCGGCAGACAGCCGGAGTTTTTTTTTTACCCGGGAAAAACACAAAGGCTACAATCATGGAAGATACCAATGTAAATTATGCATATATTGTTTGAGCTTTTTTGCAATTTTGCAGTGTCTCGTTATTTGGGAAAGTTGAAAATGCCGGGTGATGTATGCTGCGATTATGACGGAAGTCGCCATATATCGCTGTTGTCATAGCTTCTGTCGCTAATCCTGAGAGTTATTTTGATTTGTCAATAGTTAATATCTCAAAATTCACCGAAACATTTTGTCCTTTCTGGTCCACCAGGGTGAGTTTGTGTTTGCCTGCTTCGGGGGCAAGGCCCATCTGGTGGAAATCGCTGGTAATTCCTACAAAGGCATTGTCGAGATACCAGTAGATCTTTGTTCCGGCTATGCTGTGGGCGGCTTTGAACACTACCTTTTCGCGCTCACCGTTCAGGTCAACGGGTAAATAGATACGGCTGTTGTTTTTCGGGTAGATCATATCGAGGCCGGCCCCCGTATTTTCCTGGGGCATGCAGTCATCGCGGTAAGGCGGCAGCACGCGGTAAAAAGGGTTTTTCGATTTGAAAAAAAATTCCATCACCGGCGGCAGCACAAACCATTTCTGAAAGCGGATATTTGATACGGGTTCACATTCGCTGTTCACCCGCCATTTGCCGCTGGCGTCGAGTAGTATCACCTGATGGTAGGGACAGTTTTTTGTTTTCGTTCCGTTTTTCTGAACCCATACGGTATCGGCATTTTCACAGATGGGTGTGGCTTTAAACCCGCTCTGCCTGCAGACCGGCAGACGTATCATGTCGTCGTAGGGAGCATAAAACCAACCCTGTGGTTTCAGCGACTTGAACACTTCGAACATGACCGGCGCGGCATAGGTCAGGCCGGTCATTCCCGGGCGGCCCTCGCCATCGGAATTCCCCACCCAGACAGCCACCACATATTTTGGATTGCATCCTATAGCCCATGCGTCGCGGCTGCCGTAGCTTGTCCCCGTTTTCCATGCGATTTTTGCCGAAGAAGAAAACTGTTGCCATTCCATATCTTCGTCGGGCCTGGACACTTCATTCATGGCCTCAAAGGTGAACCAGATGGATGAAGCGCTTAATACGGTGGACTTGTCGGTGCCCGTAACTTTCTTTTTGGGTTCGTTGTAAATATAATTTGGTGGATGGAAATCTGCTTTGTTGTAACGGGAATCGTACGACTGGTAATGGTTCAGAGTGCGCGCCATGCTGGCGTAGGCCCCCGCCATGTCCCACAGGCTGGCTTCGGCGCCGCCCAGGATGACGGACAGCCCATAATGTGAAGGGGGCTTGTTCAAAGAGGTCAGCCCGACTTTTTTCAGTACATAATTGAACCGGCTGATTCCGTATGCCTGCAGCATTTTTACCGCCGGAATGTTCAGCGAACGCGACAAGGCTTTTTTGGCAGGAACAGCCCCGTCGTATGTCAGACTGTAATTTTCGGGGATAAAGCCTCCAAGCTGGACAGGTATGTCGGCCACAAGAGATGCCGGGAGTATCTGCCCATCGTTGAGCATGGCTGCATACAAAAAAGGTTTCAGGATGCTTCCGGTGCTGCGGGCGGAAGTGATGATATCCACGTTACAGCCGTACTCGGGATGGCCGGTTTCGGTGGTGTTACCTACATAAGCCAGCACGTTGCCCGATTCCACATCCAGCACCAGCACCGCGGCGTTGTTGACTTTGTTAGCCTTATGTTTTTCGTGATAACGTTCAACGACTGATGCAACAATTTCCTGAAAATATCCGTCGATGGTAGTTTTTGTCCTTTCTCCCCGGTGCCCAGCTTTTATGGCCCGATCGAGGAGGTGGGGGGCTGTCTGAGGCAGGGGATAAGGTTTTCCGGGCAGGTTCTCGTTTTCCGCAAGAAATAGCTGTTCTTTGGTGATGTAATTATTTTGATAAAGTTTTTTTAATAGTTTGTCGCGTTTTATTTTTAGTTTGTCGTGATTCCTCCCAGGGAAAATAAGGGCGGGGCTGTTGGGAAGCACTGCCAGTGTTGCTGATTCGGCCCATGAGAGATGATCGGCGTTCTTGCCGAAGTAACGCCAGGCTGCCGCATCAATGCCTACGACATTACTTCCGAAGGGTGCATTTGCCGCGTAAAGCGCCAGTATCTCCTGTTTGGTGTATGTCATCTCGAGCCTGACGGCAAGAAAAGCTTCGATGATCTTCTCGAAAATAGTACGGGCTTTTCCTTTTCTTGACAGGCGTATCACCTGCATGGTGATGGTGCTGCCCCCGCTGACGATCTTCCGGGCTTTTATGTCATGATAGGCTGCCCTTGCCATCGCCACGGGATTAAGGCCGTTGTGATAATAAAAATAACGGTCTTCGAAAATAATGAGCGCTTTCTGAAATTTTTCCGGGACCGTCTTGTTGGATGGAAACCGCCACTGTTCATCGGAGGCGATACGTGCGCCCAGTAAAACGCCCCGGCGATCCTCCATCACCGAAGAGGTGGGATCGCTGAAGAGGGGACGGGGCAGGGAGAACCAGAAAAAAACGAGGAATGACACTACAAGCAAAAGCCACCATTTCTTTTTTAAAAAAATCAACAGCTTGTTTTTTACTAAAAACGCCATCCCGTATTTATTTTCTTTTCCCAATTTTAAAATTAAATCCGATATAAAAATAAACAATCCTTAAACATGAGCTAACACATAAAAAAACAGAAATCCGTCGCCACAGCGGAATCCTTGACCGGTATTCATTATTCTCTCTGTTAAGGGATCTGTTTTTAACTTTAATACATCTTTGTGTCAGACACATCAGTATGATAAACGGAAAGCCATGGTCTTTTTCCGCTTTTCCCAATTATTTGTTTGTAAAATCCGTTATAAAAATAGCAATTAGCAATAAAATCTGGATTTTAAAAACTTTTTTGATTCAAATACGTATAAGTTATTAATTTTTCAATATCTTTGTTTCTAATAAAGCAGTAATATTCAGAGTAGTTGCGCGAAAATTTTAAACAGCAAAAAAATTATTATGTTTAAAAATACCTTTTCAGTCTTTTATTTCAAACTTGTTGTTCTTGTCATTTTTATGATACCCTTTCAGTTGAATGCCCAGCTTACAGTTGTTCAGGGTACCGCGCTGGGAACGACTCCCATACAACTGGTACAACAAGTGCTTGTCGGGACGGGCGTAACGGTTAGCAATGGGACCTTTAACGGATCTGCCGCCAATATTTCATCCAATATGATAGGCAGCTTTAATGCTGCCGGCGCAGCCGCCACTCAACTGGGATATGCCCAGGGGATAATTATCACGTCGGGTGAAGCAGCCCTTGCCATCGGGCCAAATAATTCAGGCAGCGCCGGCCTCGGAGCATCCACGGGCAGCGATCCCGACCTACAGGCGCTGGTGCCTTCGCATACTGTTTACGACAAGGCAGTTCTTGCTTTTGATTTTGTTCCGATAGCCGATACGATTAAGTTTCAATATGTTTTTGGATCTGAAGAGTTTGACGAATTCTGTAATTCGAGTTACAATGATGTCTTTGGTTTTTTTGTAAGCGGTCCGGGCATTTCAGGGCCCTTCTCGGGTGGAGCCGTAAACATTGCAAGGATGCCGAACAACCCGGCTAATTATGTTACAATCGACAATGTTTGTAATGCCGGAACGACTTATTCCTGGTCAAACGCCAGTGGTACTTATTTTCAGTACGACAGGCTTACTAAAGTATATACCGCCTGGATACTCGTTCAGCCTTGCCAGACCTATCATTTAAAAATTGCCATCGGAGACTGCGGCGACAGTTCTTTCGACTCCGGTGTTTTTCTTAAGGCAAACAGTTTATCTGCTTACGGGGTAACCGTTACTTCACATTTTTCTGTGCCTGGTATCGGAAACAATGCCGTAGAAGGATGCAGCGACGGCGTTATCAGTTTTAAACTTTCAAGCCCGGCCGCCAGCGCATATACCATCCCTTTTACTATTTCCGGTACTGCGGTCAACGGGACAGATTATACCTATATTCCGAACAATATCGTTGTTCCCGCAGGACAGGATTCTGTCGGCATTGTTATTCATCCTATAACGGACGGATTAACTGAGGGCACGGAAACGGTTGTATTTCACGTACAGACTATTGTTTGCGGCAGCGGATCTGATGTCACCATTAACATCATTGACAATTCCCCGGTAACAGTCGTTTCATCCAACGACACGACTATTTGCGGCGACTCTGCCACGATATGGGTAAATGCCAGCGGAGGGTTTCAGCCATATAACTATGTCTGGGATAACGGAGCTGGAAATTCTGCCTCTGCTGTAGTTTTGCCTCCTTCAACAATAACATTTTCATGCACAGTTACTGATATTTGCAACGACACGGCGACTGAAAGCGTTAATATCACAGTAGGTTCGCAGAATGCAGATGCCGGAGCCAATGATACCATTTGCTTCGGTGATTATGCAACGCTGAATGCCTCCGGCGGTAATTCTTACCTGTGGAGCAACGGAGAAACCACCCCATCCATCTCTGTTTCCCCGGTGGCCACGACCGTTTATTATGTTACGGTATATTCATTATGTGATGACGTAGATTCGGCAACGGTTCTTGTGAATCCCTTGCCCTTAGTAACAGCCACGGCAACCCCATCGACAATTTATAATGGGGAATCGTCCACTATTTGCGTGACAGGAGGAACCTCATATATCTGGTCGGCAAGCCCGACAGATCCGACGCTTAGCAGCCAGAGCACCCTTGCATGCCCTGTCGTTACGCCTGAAACCACCACATCGTATATGGTTACTGTTACCGATGCGAACGGTTGTCAGAATTATTCTACTGTTACGGTTACTGTAATACCAATCTATCCTATTGTCGTTTTCTCAGGGGTGCCATTGGCCGGCTGCGACCCCTTAACCGTTCAATTTACCGACCAATCAACACAGGTGCACCCTGACGCAATCTATTTCTGGCAATTTGGCAATGGGACATTTTCATATTCAAAAAATCCGGTAGCTTATTATGATGAGCCGGGGACCTTTGATGTTTCTCTGACCGTTACCAATCCTGTGAATCAGGGCACTACGCTTACTATTACAGATTATGTAACGGTGTATCCCAATCCAGTGGCAATATTTTCGACAGCTCCTGAAAATTCCACTACGATAACAAGCCCTGAATTTCATTTCTTCGACCATTCGCATGGGGCCCTTGATCATTGGTACTGGGATTTTGGCGATGGAAATTCCGACACCCTGCAAAACACATTTCATTGTTATTCTCATAGCGGGTATTATTATGATTTTCATGTTATGGAAGATACAGGGACATATCTGGTCACCCTGGTGGTTACCACCGATCACGGATGCACCGACAGCACCTCGAAATTAATCCGTATCGAACCCACGTATGCACTATTTCTTCCCAATGCCTTCACCCCGAATGAAGATCCTGTCAATGAAAAATTTTGCATCAAAGGATTTGGTATCAGGGAAGAAAATTTTGAATTATATATCTATAACCGATGGGGACAGCAGGTTTATAAAACAACCAGCATCGATGATTGCTGGGACGGGTTTTTTATGAGTAAGCCTGCAGAAACAGGAACCTATGTGTATATTGCCCGTTTTATGGATTTCAAATCAATACGTCATACGACCAAGGGCACGGTAACCATTTTTAGGTAAAAATTCAGACAGATAGTAAAAAAGAGGGAACGCCCTCTTTTTTTTATTTGTACGACTGACATTTTAATTCTACTTTTGCATAAAATTAACTCAAAAAAATATAGTTTATGTCGAATATTAAAGTTGCTATCAACGGGTTTGGCCGTATCGGAAGGCTTACTTTCAGAGCTCTTTTGAAAATGGATAATGTTGAGGTCGTTGCCCTGAATGATTTAACAGACGCAAAAACGCTTGCTCATTTGTTTAAATATGACTCGGTACACGGCAAATATCCGGGAGAAGTTTCTTCTGAAAATGATCACATTATTGTTGACGGTAAAAATTACAGGGTTTATGCTGAAAAGGATCCTGTGGCTCTCCCATGGAAAGAACTGGGTGTAGATGTTGTGGCTGAATGTACCGGGATTTTCCGCACGCGTGAAAAACTCGAAAAACATACTCAGGCCGGTGCCGGCAAGGTTGTTTTGTCTGTTCCCGCCAACTCCGCACAGGATGTGGATATCACCATTGTGCTGGGCGTAAACGGCGAACAATTAAAACCAGAACACCGCTTTATTTCTAATGCATCGTGTACCACCAACTGTCTCGCGCCTATCGCCAAAGTTCTGAACGACAGTTTTGGTATCAAACACGGACTTATTAACACCATCCACTCATATACCAACGACCAGATCATACTCGATGCTCCCCACAAAGATCTGCGGCGTGCCCGTGCCGCAGCCATGTCGATCATCCCGACAAGCACCGGTGCGGCAAAAGCCATCGGACTGGTAATTCCTGAACTTTCCGGAAAATTGGACGGATTATCCATGCGTGTTCCCACACCTGATGGTTCAGTCGTGGACCTGACCTGCGAAATGAACAGCCCGGTGAACAAGGATGAAGTAAATGCCGCCATGAAACAGGCTGCCGAAGGCTCGATGAAAGGAATACTCGAATATTGCACCGAACCTGTTGTAAGCATTGATATTGTGGACAACCTGCATTCATCCATTTTCGACTCAAAACTTACTCAGGTCATCAATGGTACCTGTGTGAAAGTTATTGCATGGTACGACAACGAAGCCGGTTATTCACAGCGGTTTGCCGAGTTGGTAGTACAAGCAGGAATGTTATAAAAAAACTTATTAAAGTTATAAAGGAGGCGTTAAGCCTCTTTTTTTTTCTATCAGATAATGTAATTCTCTGGTGCCTTTTCTATGCCTTAGTTGGGTTGTCATAGTCATAGGCACAGCCGCGAAAAGGTGTTAGTAAAGAGTTGATGATGGGTTTTCTTTTATGATTTCAGAAGGCTCTTTAAAAAAGCTGTCCACCTCTATTACGTTACAAGCCTCAAGGGTTCCAAGGTAAACCTCTCCAATTCGGATTCGGATTAGCCGGAGGGTTGGAAAACCAACAGCCGCAGTCATTTTTCAAACCTGTCTTTCCTTCCCTTCAGTTAGTGTGACAGATATCCAACAGGTTGGTCCGTGCCGATCGTCTCGGATTTTGCGTATGCGCGGCGGGAAACCGGGTGCTGTTTCCAACCTAAAAGCTTTGCAGGGTTTTGTGAGGTATTTTACATTTCGCAGACCTATTTCCACTCCTGCCCGGAGTTTTTCAAGCGCCTCATCGGTGATCAACCCGTCAACCTGGACATAGTATTCCTTCTCAATATTTTTTCTTCTTACCCTCTCACTTATCTTGCCATCGGTTGTCAGTAAAAGCAGCCCTTCGCTATCCTCATCCAAACGGCCAATTGCCATAGTCCCCAGAGGAAAATCAAAAAGTTCGCCAATCAGTTTCTTTTTTGGCAATTCGCAAACAAACTGGCACAGATAGCCATAAGGTTTGTGCATGATAAAGTGCCGGTGTTGTGGTTGGGTGACAGTTGGCATTGAAACAGGTGAAAGTAGTTTTTGAAAATTTGTGCCTTCCAAAGAGGGAAAGCCGGTTTTTTTTATCCAATCAAAGGTAGTTGTTTTTTGCTAGCGGAGTTTATCTTCCGACAAAAGGATCTGTATCAAAAAACTTTTTCAGAAAAATGTATAGACGGGTTTTTTAGCAACAAATCAGGCATTATGGTGCAGGCTTTGCCTGTGTTAGTTTTTATATTTTATTGAAAATCTTTCGTAATATTTTTTTGCCGATGAGAGCAACTGCCCCTCTTTCGATTGAGAATCGAAAAATTCTTTGTTGGGAAGTAGTATGGTTTGCCTGTTTCCTTTTTCAGCAGAGCCAATTAGTTTATCATTGTTAAAATAGTACCGCACTTCAAATGTCGGTTCATCTATTCTATGCTCAACCGTTCCGTCAGCATCCACAAAAATAGCAGGCCCAGCATGTTCCTGCTCATTTACAAAGATCAATTTCCCTTCCGAGAAATAATACTCCGTGACAGCGATATCCTGTAAAAGCTTTAACCCAATAAGTTCGCGTATCTTGCAAATCTTCCCGTTCTTAAAATAGCCCGTTAACAGCCCGTATCCTTTATTTGCTTGTTTTATAAAACCTGTATCCAGGAAGGCCTCGTCTTTAAAAGTAGAAGTCCAGTAGTCTTTATACTGATCGATAGCCTCCACCTTATGATCAATGATCCGGAGGGTATCTTGTTTATCCTGGCCCGAAACATAAGTCATGATCAGGGACATTAATGCCGAAAGTAGTATTGTTTTCATTGTTTTTAAGTTTTTTTTCTGATTTTCGCACATATAATGCCATATTTTTCCCATTTGACGCAAATCATTTGGATAACACGAAGAAGATACCCTTTATTTTATCAATACGGTTATTTGTTTTATCAAAAACATTGTACTAAAAATGAAATTCTAAAATTTTCACCCCGCCCAGTTCTCCCTGTCAAGGCTACGGTATTGTATGGCTTCGGCCAGGTGATGATTCTGAATTTTATCTGAATTTTCAAGGTCTGCAATGGTACGGGCAACTTTTAATATCCGGTCGTAGGCGCGTGCCGACAGGCTTAATTTTTCCATAGCGTTTTTCAACAGTGTTAATCCTGTTTCGTCAATGGCGCAGAACTGTTGAAGATGTTTTGTTTTCATCTGTGCATTGCAGTAAACGCCCTGTATCTCGCTGAAACGGGCTTCCTGAAACAGCCGTGCCTCAATTACACGCAACCTGACGGCCTCGCTTTTCTCTGATGCCTGGGCTTTGCTAAGTTCTTTGAAAGGCACGGGAGTAACCTCCACATGGATGTCAATGCGATCCAGCAAAGGCCCCGACACTTTATTAAGATATTTCTGCACGATTCCCGGCCCGCACACACATTCTTTTTCCGGGTGGTTGTAATACCCGCAGGGGCAGGGGTTCATAGCTGCCACCAGCATGAAACTGGCCGGGTATTCCACGGTAAATTTAGCCCTTGAAATAGTTACCACCCGGTCTTCCACAGGCTGGCGCAGCACTTCCAAGACAGTACGCTTAAATTCGGGCAGTTCGTCCAGAAACAACACGCCATTATGGGCAAGAGAGATTTCGCCCGGCTGAGGAAAACTGCCGCCACCCACCAAAGCCACGTCGCTGATGGTATGGTGCGGCGCCCGGAAAGGTCGCACAGAAATGAGCGAAGCATTTTTGGCCAGTTTCCCCGAAACGGAATGTATTTTGGTTGTTTCCAGCGCTTCGTGAAGATTTAAGGGAGGCAAAATAGAGGGCAATCGTTTTGCCAGCATGGTTTTACCCGCGCCCGGAGGGCCGATAAAAATAACATTATGGCCTCCGGCTGCTGAAATTTCGAGGGCGCGTTTGATATTTTCCTGTCCTTTGACATCGGCAAAATCAAATTCATACTCGTTCAGCCGGGTAAAAAACTCTTCGCGGGTATTTACAACAGTAGGCTCGATTTCAATATCACCATTCAAAAAATCCACTACCTGCCGCAACGAAGTCGCGCCGACAACATCAAGATTGTCCACAATAGCGGCTTCCCGGGCATTTTCTTTGGGAAGGATAAAGCCCTTAAACCCTTGTTTCCTGGCTTCGATGGCGATGGGCAAAGCCCCTTTGATGGGCTGCAGGCTGCCATCGAGCGAGAGTTCGCCCATGATGATGTACTTTCCCAACTCATCGGATTTTAACTGATCGGAAGCCGCCAGTATGCCAAGCGCGATGGTCAGGTCGTAGGCAGAGCCTTCTTTCTTAATATCGGCTGGAGCCATATTGATTACAATCCTTTTTCCGGGATAATTAAACCCGCTGTTCTTGAAGGATGCAATTATCCTGTGCTGGCTTTCCTTTACGGCGCTGTCGGGCAGGCCAACCATAAAGAACTGAACCCCTGCATCGATATTTACTTCAACGGTAATCGTTATTGCATCAATTCCCAGGATGGCGCTTCCATAAGTTTTTATTAGCATGGTGGTATTTTTAATGGTGCTAACAAAAATATTTCATTTATTATCATGATGTGCCATTTTGTTTAATAATATTATTTTTAATCCGGCCGAATCCAAGCAAAACACATCATTTACAGTGTTTTACACACACATCCTTCTTGTAAACTTATTAACAGGCCGGAAGGGCTTGTTGGTATCTGATTTTTTTGTAATTTTGCACCCGAATTTAATAAACAGCTAAATCAACCGTAGTATGAAAAAATTTAATTTTTTAATATTAGTTTTTGTAGGATTATTTCTTGGGGGAGCTTTTTCGTTGGCCACGGCACAAAACCAGGTCAACAATTCAGGTTTTGAAACATGGAAAGATGTTGGCAACGCTACCGAAGAGCCAGCCCAGTGGAATTCTTTTAAATCGGCATCCGGAGATTCTTTTTTACTGACCTTTGCTCAGCAACAGGTAAAACGCTCTACGTTAACCAGGCCGGGATCAACAGGTAGTTATAGTTGTTTAATCTGGTCCCGGAGCATCCTTTCAATTGTTGCCAACGGCAATGTAACCACCGGCCAACTGAATATGGGCAGTTCGACCGCTAATGATCCCAGCAACTACAATATCACCCGCACTGCTGATACCGCCCTCAGCGAAGCCCTGAATGCACATCCGGATTCCATCGTTTTCTGGGCAAAATTTAAACCGGTCAGTGCTTCCGGAGATTCGGCCCGTATGAGAGCTGTCATCCACGATAATTACGATTATCGTGATCCCAGCACCTCCGACGCGAATGCTCCCAGCCATCTGGTTGGAGAAGCTACCATCCATTTTTCATCCACTGATGGTCAATGGCAGCGCTTCAGCATTCCATTCGCATATCCGGGACCCGCCACTTCGCCGGATTATATTTTGATAACATTTACCACAAATAAAACCCCGGGCGGCGGCTCAGGCGGAGACAGTCTTTATATCGACGACCTTTCGCTGGTTTACAGCGGATCATCCTCCAATGGAAATTCAACCATCGATCCTTCGGAAAACTTTTTTGTATATACCGACGACAACGACATCATCATTGACTTATCATTTGATCAGCCCCGTACCTCAAAAATCGAAATGTACAACATGAGCGGCCAGCTGATTTACAAGACACAAATCACGGCACAGGCAGTACAACATTTTATAGGATTAGATCAGTTTAAAAGCGGTATCTATGTTGTATCTGCCAACACCGAAGATGGTCGAAAGTTCAGCCAAAAAGTGTATATAAAATAAATACTACAACGTTGAGTTGTATTAGCAGGCGAAAGAAAAACTAAATTTTCACCCATGACATTTCGCACGATAAAACATTTTTTTCTACTTCTATTTTTTACGGCAGGATTGACTTTTCCTGCTGTAGTTTTTTCACAAAAGGCCATCATTAAAGGTGTTGTTACCGAAGAGGACGAAGGCAACCCCATTCCTTTTGCCAGCATCGGTGTAAAAGATCAGCAAAAAGGAACGCTGAGCGATATGGACGGCAACTATCAATTTGAGGTAACACCCGGCGACTACACCCTGATGTTTTCCTGTGTAGGCTACCAAAAGTACACGCAGAAAATCAGTGCCAAAGCCGGAAAAACACTGGTAATAAACGTGGCCATGAAAATCTCGGTGATGGAGTTGAACACCACGGTGGTTTCGGCTTCAAAATACGAACAACGGCAGGAAGATGCCACCAACTCAGTGGAAGTGCTCAAGCCGACGATGATTGAAAACAAAAACATCCTTACCCTCGACAAGGCCATAGAATCGGTTCCCGGGGTTGCCATTGTTGACAACGAGCCACAAATCCGTGGTGGCAGCGGATACAGTTCGGGACTGGGCAGCCGCGTTATGATTCTTATTGATGACATTCCCATGCTCAGAGCCGATGCCGGCAGGCCGGTATGGAGTTTTTTGCCGGTGGAAGACGTAGAGCAAATTGAAGTTGTAAAAGGAGCTTCTTCCGTAATGTATGGCTCCTCGGCCTTGAACGGGGCCATCAATATCCGCACCGCCTACCCCAAAGAAAAACCCCTGACCCGGGTTACCATTCACAGTGGGATATACAGCACCCCTCCTCGGCGTTACACCAAATCATGGGAAGGGTTTAATCCCATAATTTTGGGTGCGAACTTTATACATTCCCGCAGAGTGAAAAACTTTGACTATGTGATTGGCGGCAACTTTTTGTCCGACCCCGGATGTATCGGTGCTCCGCCCAACGACACCACCGGCGACTACGACAAAGGAGAATTTGAAAAAAATTTCCGGCTTAACTTTGGCACACGGGTCCGTTCTAACAGGGTGGAAGGTTTGACCTACGGACTTAATGGCAACTTTATGTATTCCAAAAATACCCAGTCTTTTTTCTGGATGGATGCCGACTCAAACATCTTCAGAGCATTCCCTGGTGCTATTACTAATTTTGCTGATTTCCAGTTTTACCTTGACCCCTTTGTCAAATATTTTGGCCCCAAAGGCGCAGCCCACTCGTTGAAAAACAGGGTTTACTACAGCAACAACGGCGGCGACAACAACCAGTCCACCATGTCGTATTTTATTTATAACGAATACCAGTTTTCGAAAATGTTCAAGACGCGTATTGGCAACCCCGTTATCAATGCGGGTGTCATGAATATGTATTCTTATTCTTACGGCAGGGTTTTTTCCGGCAGCTTTGACCAGCCCGGATCAAAATCCTCGGACAATGGCGCTGTGTATGTGCAGGCAGAAATGAAATTCTTCAAGATATTGACTGTTTCGGGAGGCGCACGCTGGGAGTTTTATCAACTGGGTGAATACAAAGAAAACAAACCGATATTCAGGGCAGGCATCAATATCCGTGCAGCCCAGGGAACCTATATCAGGGCTTCGTACGGACAGGGATTCCGTTTTCCAAGCATTGGCGAAAGGTATATCTCTACTTCCGCAGGAAACTTTGGTATTTATCCTAACCCCGACCTGAAATCGGAAACCAGTTGGAATGGCGAACTGGGGCTGAAACAATTGTTCAAGATCAGCAAATTTGTAGGATTCATTGATATTTGCGGGTTTTGGCAGGAATACCAAAACTACATTGAGTTTAACGCCGGCCTTTGGGGAAGAAACCTCAAACCCGACAGTTCCGGATGGGATATCACCCAAAACCTCGGTTATAAGTTTTTGAACACTGCCGACGCCCGGGTTTGGGGTATTGATATTTCCCTGATGGGTGAAGGCCAGTTTACAAAAGATTTTAGTATGCAGGTGATGGGCGGATATACTTTTTCGAGACCGACTTGTCTGGACCCCGACAAGGTGTATTACACAGATTATTTCATCAGCGGAGCCGACACCTTGTCAAGCCAGGACTTTACCTATATGAGCACTTCTTCGGACACCAGGGAAAACATCCTAAAATACCGCTTCGAACAATTGGCAAAACTGGATGTACAGTTTACCTATAAAAGTTTCGCCTGGGGACTGGGCGGCCGTTATTACGGGTTTATGTACAATATTGATAATTTCTTTATGCAGAACGACCGTCCGGGATTATTCAATACCGGAATCAAGGAATACCGCAAAGAACACCATAACGGCGATTTTGTTTTTGACGCCCGTGTGAGTTACGAATTAAAAAAACACTTCAAATTCACCGTGCTGATGACGAATATCCTGAATACGGAATATTCTTTACGGCCCATTTCGGTAGAACCTCCCCGTGTTACGTCCATTCAGATAGTTTACAAAGTATAACGTTTATGAAAAAGATATCTATTGCTGTTTTGTTATTGACAGCCTTTTTGTGCGCAGGTATTTTGCTGCCTTCCTGCAGAAAATATATTGAGGAACCGGAACAGGAAATCACTCAACTGGTATGCGAAAAAAACATTAGGGGGGGCTGCCTCGACCAGTGGACATTGGTTAATGATGGTTTTGGTTTTAAAAGTTTTGAGCCTCTTGGCGACTACCTTCGCACACTAAACTATCTGGCCACTTTACCGGCGGCTGCCGGTGGCCCCGGGCCGCTGACTACCGACAGCACAAGCGATGCTTACGAAGGCAGTTATGCTGCCAAGCTGATTACGGGGACATTCAGCCCTATGGGAGAACCAATATTAATACCCGGCCTGATTGGAACGGATTCTCTGGACATTCCTAATGCCACTATCAGTGTGGGAAAACCTTATACATTAATGCCTCTCAAATTCAGGGGTTATTATAAATATTCCCCTGTTGGCGGCGATTCCGCTATGGTTTCGGTATTGTTATCGAAATACAACACGGCCTTAGGAAAAAGAGACACCATAGGATTGGCCCGTGAAATATATAAAAACACGGTTACCGAATATACTATGATTGACCTTCCTATAAATTATCTAAGCCAGGAAATACCTGATACGCTTACCCTGCTGATCTGTTCCAGCGCAGGTATTCGTTTCGACGACCTGATGAACTGTAAAGGCCAGGTGGGCAGCACGATGTGGATAGATGAGATATTTTTCATCATGCCGTAACTCATCAACAAAGCAGGTGATTGTTTACCGGATTTTTCTATACCCTTACTTTTTCTGAAGCAGGTCTACCAGCGAATCATACAACTCACCCACATTTTTCCATTTTGCGATCTCGGCATCGTTGAATTTTATGCCGAAATGTTTTTCCACCGAAACCACCAGGTTCAGGTGTGATAAGGAATCCCAGCCGTCAACATCTTCGGAGGTGTGTTCGCGGGTAATCTTTATATCATCATCGTAAAATACTTTGCAAAAAATTGCATTCAGTTCTTCAAATGTATTCATAATAAAAATTTTAAATGTCCATAGTTGAGATGTCGCCGGGGTCTTCGCCTTTGTACCATGCTTTCAGCACACGGCGCATGATCTTGCCGCTTTTGTTCTTCGGAATTTCTTCAATGATCCTTATATCCTGAGGTGTCGCGATAGACGACAGCCGGTTGGACAGAAATATCCTTATTTTTATTTCAAGATCGTCCGACCAGGTGGCCGAATCTTTTAGCCGGATAAAAGCGACTACTTTTTCGAACAGCAAATCGTCGGGGGCTCCAATGACAGCCGATTCAGCGATCTCGGGAATTTCCAGCAGGGTGCTTTCCACCTCGAACGGGCTGATCAGGTGCCCGGCCGTATTGATTACGTCATCGTTACGGCCTACAAAATGATAATAACCCTCTTCATCGCAGAACGCCAGGTCTCCGGTATAATAATACCCGTTCTTAAATTTCGCGTTATAGGCTTCGGTATCGTTCAGATAGGCGATAAGCATCGATTCCCAAGGCGCTTTTATGCACAGATGTCCTGTTTCACCCGGCGGACAAATATCTCCCTTGTCGGAAATAATCGCAGCCGTAATTCGTTCGATAGGTTTGCCCATGGTACCCGTTTTGATCTTCAATCCGGGACGGTTGCATATCATGATGCTTCCGGTTTCGGTCTGAAACCAGGTATCGTAAACTTCTTTAGCTAAAACCTCTTCCGCCCATACGTTAATTTCAGGGTTAAGCGGCTCTCCGACACTGAAAATATATTCCAGCTTTTTGAGAGCGAACTTTCTGAAAATGTTTTTGTCTTCACGCATCAGCATACGCAGCGCTGTTGGCGCGGTGTACCATTTGGTGATGCCCTCATGCTCCAGCAACTCCATCCATGTTTCTGCGTTGTAAGCCCCGCCGTAATGAATTTGTGAAACGCCCAGGCTCCACGGGCCAATGATGCCGTAAGAAGTCCCTGTAACCCAGCCCTGGTCGGCAGTGCACCAGTATAGGTCGTTATCGTTCAGGGTAAGCACGTGTTGTGCTGTGTAACTTTGCGTCAAAATGCTTTTGTGCACGTGTTGTACTCCTTTGGGTTTACCTGTCGATCCGGATGTATAGTGGAGTACCGAAGGCATATCCGGGCCTGTCAGAGGAATTTCATAGTTATCGGAAGCTTTTTCAAGCAGGCCGGGCAGTCCGAGAATTTTCTCCTCGTTTTCATTACTATCCACCACCAGGATATATTTAAGATCATCGAGCAGGGGCAGGGCACGCAAGACCTTTTTCAACAGACTTTTTTTTGTTATCACAGCCTTTGCACGGCAATGGCCAAGCCGGTCCGATAAAGCTTCTTCACCAAAGTTTGAATACAGGGTACCTGCAATGGCCTGAATTTTCAGAATACCCAGAAAAGCAAAAAACTGTTCCGGCATTTTGGGTAAAAAAGTAAAAACGATATCGCCCTGTTTTATTCCGAGCTTGGTCAGCACATTGGCGTACCGGTTACTTTCGGTATCAAGTTGTTTAAAAGTGCATTCACGGCGATCCCCCTTATGTCCGATATAACGAAAGGCAAGTTTTTGACTGTTTCCGTTCAGACACTGATGCCGGGTACAGTAATAAGCAATGTTGTATTGGTTACCTGTAATTTTGAATTGCGACATATTTCTGTTTAGAAATTAAGGTAAATAAAGGGCTGGGCTTCGGTGCTGAAAAATTGGTAAATGAAGATCACGGCTACAAAAATAACAAATCCCTGTAATGTCCAGTGCATACGTCCGAATAAAGCGGTAAGTTTTGTGTTCCAATTTGTTGGGGTATAATGCAACAGTAGGCCTGCCAGTAATACAAAGAAAGGATATTTATAAGCCGCGAACCATTGGCCGGCAAGAGAAAAATCCACTCCGGTGAATATTTTTTTTAGCATATCTGCCGCCACCTGAATGTCGGGCGCGCGGAATATGATAAAGGTAAGCATGAGCACATGAAAAGTGATGAAGATGCTCACGCCTTTATACAGGGCCGGGTTGATCTTTTTCCTTATCATCATCCTCCGCCTTCGTGTGATCACATCCCATCCCATGATAAGCCCATGAATGGTTCCCCAGATCAAAAAAGTATAATTGGCGCCATGCCACAACCCGCAAATAATAAACGTTGTCAGAACCGAAATGGCCAGACCTGCATTGCGTAAATTTCTTAAACGTATGGACATCGGGTTGAAAATATAGTCGCGCAGCCAGTTCGACAGCGTGATATGCCATCTTCTCCAGAAATCCGAGACGTTCTGGGCAAGGAAGGGTTTGTTGAAGTTGGGAGAACTGGTAAAACCCAGCAGCATCGCGATGCCGATTACCATATCGGTGTATCCCGAAAAATCAAAATACAACTGTACCAGGTAACCATAACCCGCCATCAGGTATTCAAAAGACGAAAAATAAACATGGGACTCAAACACCCTGTCGACAAGGTTTACACCCAGAAAATCAGCAATAACCACTTTTTTAAAAACGCCGCTTATAATAAGAAACAAAGCTTTGCCAATAAAATCTCTGCTAAAATTCAGCGACTGCTTAAACTGAGGCAACAAGTCCTTTGCCCGCAGTATCGGCCCTGACAAGATGTTCGGGAAAAAAGAAACGTACAGCAAATAATTTAAATAATTTTTTTCCGGCTCGTTGATGTTTTCCTTGTAGATATCGATGATGTAGGAAAGCGTTTTGAAAACAAAATATGAAATACCGACAGGAGTGATCAGGTTAAGCACGTAGGGCGACGCTTCTCCGGTGCTTATACCGAAGAAAACATTCAGAAAGAAATTTGTATATTTAAAAAAGATCAGAAGCCCAATGTTGATGAACATTGATAGCAGAAGCATGTTCCTTTTGGCTGATTTTGATTTTTTCAGGAACATCAGTTTTCCGATAAAAAAATCACTACTGGCGATCAGCACCAGCGACACGACATACACTCCGCTGATCTTATAATAAAAATACAAGCTGAATAACAACAGGAAGACATTACGCACGGAAGTTTTTTTGTAAATAAAAACATACACAAGATAGAACAGTGTAAACAGCGAGACGAAAAGCATGGAGTTAAACACCAATGGTGATTGGGGGTGATACAGCAAACTTTGTAAAAAATCGTTCAGTGAGAAATTCAACATAAAAAATTTTTAGGGGATTAATAATATCTGGCCGATATTCAGTTTGTCCGATTTCAGATTGTTCATTTGTTTTATCTTTTCTACCGTGGTGTTGTATTTTTTTGCGATGACCCACAGACTGTCGCCGGAAACTACTTTATATGATATTTTTCTTGGTTTGGGGTTCCGGGTAGTGGCCGGCAGTGTTGCTGTTTTGTTGGTGGGTGTTACATTGTTTGATAAAGGCGCTTGATTAAGCGGGGCAGTACTATTAATGGGTTTTTTGTATATTACGAGTGTTTCCCCTGCAATGATCTTTGTGCCTGATAAGGCATTCCAGTATTGCAGTTGGCTGACTTTTACGCCATACCGCTCTGCAATGCTTCCCAGGTTGTCGCCTGAACGAATCTTATAATAGGCCACATCCGATCCTGTGGGTTCTGTTTCTTCGGTGGAGTAGGCCGTCAGCGAGACAGTTTTTTTGTTTTCCGTCTTAAAATTTATTTCTTCGTTGAAATATTTTTTCAGTGTCATGGTGTCAATGAGGTGTTCGTCGGCGATAAGGGTGTCGTTCTGATTCTGAAGCCACATCACATATGAATTGAACATGGCATTTAATAATAATTCGCCCCTGATATAATAGCCGGGAGCCGACAAATGTACTTTGTCTTTTCTGGCAAGGCCATTCTTAAGCCACTTATCCATGGACTTTTTGCCCCCGCTTACGGTATAGTAATTATAAAAGGCACAGTTATGTTTTTTTGCAACGCGCTTCGTCATTTCCATAAAGTCGTTGCACTGTATGATATCGTATTTGCGGCGGTAATAAATATCCTGTGCATTTGAAATTAGTATGGCTGTTTCCGGTGAAGCGCCGCGTATCATATCGATGATCTTTGTCAGGTTGCTTTCCATGGCCACATCATTATACCCGCGGGCGCTAAAGTCGTTGGCGCCCAGGTCGATGATCACCAGGTCCGGGTTGAGTTCATTCAGTTGCTGTGCAAACATCCGTTGCCGTAGCAGGCTGACGTAGCCCGCGCCGTTGATCCCCGTACTGCTGTATAAAACGCCCTTATCATCGTTGTTTTCGATCATCAGGCCATAACACTCAAAAAAATTTTGTTTTGCCTCTGTCTTGTTAACAAAGACTTCTATGGTATCGGTAGCTTTTGAGATTTTCATGGCAACATAAGGCTTGCCGGAGGTAATATCATTACAATCGATATGCAGGGGATTTTCTTCTGAGGAGGTTTTCACTTTAAGGTCATAACTCAGGGAATCCTGTTTGCAGTATATTTTGAGCGATGTGAAATTTTCGCGGATAAATCCTTCGCGGAAAATTAATTTGAAAGAAGCGGCAGTGTCGCTGGTATATATAGTAGCGCCGATAAGCCCCATGTCGTAGCGGGTATCTCGCTGAATGCTTCTGTTGTAGTCCCATCTCCCCGCACAGGACGTTTTATAATCGTACGCGGCATGAGTGGCAGCGGCTTTGAACGGGAATACCAGCCCGCGCCCCCCGTAACCGAATATTTCCTGCAGCCTCTCGCGCATATATCCCGATGGGATATCGGCCTGTATGTGTGAATCGCCGATATGCAGTATCTTTAGCTTGCGGGTTCCTGTCATGGAAACCTTGCTGAAAAAACTGCTGATGCCCGAAGCATTAAACCATTCGATATAATTTTTTTCGTAACGGATGAAAGGATAATAAGTGCGGTATTTTATCAGAGAGTCGATGTGCCTGGCAATGAGCATGGGATCTTCAGTTTTCGGGTTGTTTTTTGAAAAACTTATGAATGACTGAAAAATAAAAAATAAGATTACCACGGGGAGTAATAATAACAATGGTTTTATATGTTTTTGTGTCAATCGCATTGTTATTTTTTCTTTGGCAACTGATGTGTGAATTTATTGAATTCGATCATTAACGCCTCAACAATTTCGTTTGCCACGACTTCCTGTCCTTTGGACGAAAAATGTCCGTTGGTAACAGCAAGGTTTTTCTTTGCCCAGACAAGTATTGAATTCGCCCCGCCCATCATGTTATACAAGTCCCAGTAAGCACATCCTGCTTTCAGTGCGGCTTGTTTCTGTACGGCTGTGATCTGTGGCAACCACGAATAGGAAGTATATTTTCCCTCGCTTCCGTGAGCCATATCTCCCGCGCCGATTACCAGTATGCTCAGCCCGGGATTTGCCTTTTTAAATTTCATGAAAAGGTTATAATAAATATCGCCCATCCATGCACAGGCTTTTTCTGACCGCACATAAGGAACCATATTGGCCCCGTACTGAAAAATAACGAGGCGGGTGTTGGTAAGGCGCAGCATTTCTTTTAGCTGA
>CAZMPB010000033.1:0-23550 GCA_964567775.1 uncultured Bacteroidales bacterium | reverse complement strand
TGGCCGTAATATGCGGAGAAAGCAACGGCGATGGACAAAGCATCAGCTACTACCCAAATCCGTTTACTTCAGAGGTGGTAGTGGATCTGCAAAATGTAAGCTTTGAAAAAGCCGCATTGAAGATATACGACCTGTTAGGCAAGTTAGTTTATCAGAGGGACTTGAATAATACAGAAACGGTGGCTCAAAAGATAACCCTTGATTTGCGGGTTTTACCTGCGGGAGTATATACTGTAGAATTTAAAACCGATACCTTTAATAATACCAGCAAGCTGGTAAAGAATTATTAATTGCATTAAAAAGGATATAACTCACCTGAAACTGACAGTGACAATACGGGGCGTAGCTCCTGCGAAGCGCGATAAGTAAACGCGGCAGGCAGCAGTGTCCCCGCTTTAGCCATAACTGTTGTTAATGCTACAAACAGGGAATTTGGTGTCAGGTCGCTTGTCTTTTTATCTTATATCTTATTCAAAAATTTTTGTCAGACCGAATTTTTGCTTAATTTTGGATTATTAACCCGATTGTAAATACATAATGAAGATTTCCATAGTTCTGCCAGTCTATAACGAGCAGTATAATATCAAAACTGTTTATGAAAAAATACTTGCACAACAAATAGAGGGATCGTGTGAACCGGAATTCATTTTCGTTAATGACGGCAGCAATGATCAGTCGCTGCTGGTGCTAAAAGAGCTTGCTTTTGGGGATAAGCGGGTGAAATATATTTGCTTGTCGCGTAATTTTGGCCATCAGGTGGCGTTAACGGCCGGTTTGGATTATGCCACAGGGGATGCTGTGATAACCATGGATTGTGACCTGCAGGACCCGCCGGAACTTATACCTGAAATGATAAAAAAATGGCGGGAAGGCTATAAAATTATCTATGCCCGCAGAAAGTTAAGAAAGGATAAGTTTTTTAAGAAAGTCACTGCAAAAATTTATTACAGTCTGTTATATAAGTTTTCTGCTACTAAGATTCATGGAGAAATCGGTGATTTCAGATTGCTGGATAGGTCGGTTCACCAGATGCTGAATAGTATGCGCGAAAAGACAAGATACCTGCGTGGAATGGTTCCCTGGCTTGGTTTCGAATATGCAATCATTGATTATGACCGCCCTGAGCGGATTCACGGAAAAACGGGCTTTAGCCTGCTCAAAATGGTCAGGCTGGGGATGAACGGGATACTTAGTTTTTCGATGGCACCCCTGCGTTTAGGTCTGATTATCGGCATATTCGTAATTTTTACAGGTTTTATTTTCTTTGTCTATTTGTTGTTAAATTATCTTATTAATGATCAGTTTTATAAACTGCTGGAATGGATGGCCGTAATTAATTATACCCTGATGGGATTTCTGTTTGTCCTTATATGGATTATAGGCGAATATGTCGGAAAGATTTTCGATGAAACAAAAAACCGGCCTATTTACCTGATTTCCGAAACAGGAAATTTTGATATGCCGGCATGAAAATACTGGTGCTGAATTACGAATACCCGCCTCTTGGAGGCGGAGCCGGGGTTATCACGAAGCATATTTCGGAAGGCCTTGTAAAACTTGGGCATCATGTTACTGTAGTTACAGCATGGTATAAAAACCTTCCTGAGTCGGAAGAAAAAAACCAACTTACAATCATCAGGCTTAAATCTAAAAGGAAATATATATATCGCAGCAGCATTTATGAAATGCTTTCATGGGCAAGAATCAGCATATCTTTTCTTGACACCTGTCTTACTGATAACACATTTGAAATTTGTTTTGCAAATTTTGCCCTGCCGGGAGGTTTTGTTGCCTTACATATAAAAAACAAGTTAAACATTCCGTACGCCATAATTTCGCACGGACATGATATCCCGTGGTTTTGCAAAAAAGAAATGTTCTGGTACCACGTATTACTTTATAAAATTATTAAGAAGATATGTATAAATTCTGAACTGAATTTTGTACAGACCCCGGCAATGAAGCAAAATATTGATGCTTTTCTGGGTAATGAATACAATAGAAAGAATGTTATTATTCCCAATGGCTGTGATACCTCCATTTTTTACCCGTCAACAGGTGAGAAAAGCACTGATTTTACTTTGATTTTTGCGGGACGACTGGTAAAACAAAAAGATCCCTTTACCTTTCTGAATGCCTTGAAATTGCTTTTAAATACTAATATTCCCTTTAAGGTGAAAATTGTTGGCGATGGCATTCTGAGAAAAAGCATGGAAAGGTTCATTGATGAAAACAAACTAAAAAACCATGTTGTTTTTACAGGATGGATGCTAAAACAGGAAATAGCCGATGAATACCGCTCCGCTTCCCTTATGGTGCAATGCTCTATTCATGAAGCAATGTCAGTTTCGGTGATGGAGGCGATGGCGTGTGGAACATATGTTCTCTGCACTCCGACAGGAATGAACGAGGATTTGGTCGTTCCCGGCCTGACCGGAGAAATTTTTGCCATGAGGCAACCAAAGGATCTGGCAGGAAAGATCATTGCTTTTTACTATGATAAATTTTTACACGGGTCCGGGGTTAGTGAAGACCACACCGCTCAATTTCTGGCAAGATACCGCTGGGAGAATATCGTTCCTGCGTATGATAAGTATTTTAAATCCGTTTTAAATTTGAAATAAATCCTGAAGCACGAGCTTTTATCTGGATATATAGGGCGCCGGGAAAAGTCAGTTTGAACCTTTCTGATAATGACAGTTTCTTGATATTATTGGAGTTATAGCCAATATATTGTTCGAATAATTTGCAAATCGCAGATCCCTTATAGAAGATGTTTTTATCGAGATTGTTTCTTCGCCACTCTTCATTGACCCAATGAATAGCAACCCAATGTTCAGGAAACTTCATATCTTTATAAAGGAGTTTCCGCACTTCATTCCATTTATCGTGGTTCGATAATTCTCTAATATAGGATGATAATCCCAAAGAGCAGATATTGTCGTTTAAGATTTGTATTGGCTTGTGCCAGTCGGTGTTATTCTCATCAATTTGCCCGATGGCCTGCTCATAACAATGTTTCATCAAGTCGGAGCGGGGCGGGCATTTCATAATATTGCCGACCATAGGCAAATCGTGGTGAATCCGGAAAACATAAGGATCTTCATAATTAAACGGTTTTAAGCAGGTAACATCCATGTCCACCCACCAACTGCCAAGCTCATAAAGCAACTTATACCGGAAAATGTCCGAAAATCCGGCATAACTGCCTTTGCCATGCCCAAACTGATCAGCATATTTGTAACAAAAAACTTTTTCCCTGGGTATTATTTTCGTTGCATCTTCAATTATGGTGTTTTCTGGCAATGTTATTTCAATAGTGTCATAAACCCATAAATGAAATTCGTGGCCGTTGGCCTGAAAAGACCTGATACACAAAAGTTCAATAGGAGAGAGGGTTTTTCCTATCCATAAGCCATGAACTATTTTGTTTTCAGTATGCATTTTCTTTTAAAAAGGCCTTAAAAAATCTTCCGGGATATAACGATAATTTCTTACAATAAAATTTGACCTCTTTTCATCTTCTTGCTTTCTGTTTTGCGATAGTTTCCTTATGAGTGCCAGCGGCGTAAGAAGTAAGTAAAATATCGCCCCAAGAAGTATCCGTGAACTAATATAGCCAAGAATTTTGCCTAAGCCCATCCACAGCCAGGCAATTTTTGAACTCAACCAGGAGGAAAAAGCGCCAATCACTGCCAACCCAAGCAGAATATAAAGTACAACATCTGTTCTGAAAATTATGTAAAAAATGATCAGCCCGCAGCAAATGGTAAGGATAATCTCTCTGGATTTTTTGGTTTCCATATAAAATTAAAATAAAGTATAAACAAAGGGTGCCACAGCAGAACCGCTGCCAAAAACAATCAAAACACCTACCAGCAGCAGCACTATAATGATTGGCAACAGCCACCATTTTTTACGTACTTTTAAAAAATCCCATAAATCATTAAATGTTCCCATACTTAATACGGTTTAATAATTTTTTTTGTATTCGTCTGTTTGAATCCAGTCTGTTTGCACCTTTTTATCAAAAATATAATTACCCATCACCAGGTAATCCATTTCCGTATTCATAAAGCAAATATACGCTTCTTCGGGAGAACAAAAAATAGGCTCCCCCCTTACGTTGAAACTGGTATTTACAATTATTCCATATCCTGTAAGCTCTTTAAACTTTTGTAGTAGTAAATAATATTTTTCATTTGTATCCCTGCGAACGCTTTGTATTCTTGCAGAAAAACCCACATGTGCAACGGCTGGGATATCCGAACGAAGAGTATATAACTTATCCGTCAAAGTAAGAGAAGCATCATGTTTTATGCGTGTAAAACGTTCCTCCTGGGCAGCGGCAAGTATTTCTCCATTGTGAATAACGGCTGCTGCAGAATCATGATAATATGCTGAAATCCCTAAAATATTCATTCTATCATTAATGAATCAATAATTCCCATTTCTTTTAATTTCCATTCCACCCCCTTGGCAAATGCAGCATAACCTTTCGAATTATGATGTCCGTCTTCTTTCCAAAAATAAGAAGAAAAATTGGTTTTATCCATTGCTTCTTTTGATTTGAAATACTCGAGCAAGTCAAGATATTCTATGGATTTTCCGGCTTTGATTTTATTTAAAACATTAGTAAGCCCCAGATGATTGTTAGAAATCTCATAATTAAAAGGATGAAAAACAACCAGTAATCTAAAATTATTCTTAAGGGAAAGTTCTTTGAAAAGAAGCAAACAACTATAAATTTTTTCTTCAGCTTTTTCAGGCAGAGGGCTGTCTGCAAAGTTTCTGATCAAAAACTCATCGTATTTCAGCTGATCAAAAATCAATCTTGATAAATGGCTTATCGCATATAATGGCTCAATACAAGGAGGGTCATTATATTTTATCGTATTGTCTTTCTGAAATCTTTCCATTCCACCTCTGAGAACCACATCAAAAACATCGCTGTGATTAATTGCAAGAATCACAAAATCAGGTTTGTACATAAGGAGTTTTTCTTTTAATAGAATATATTCAAAGAAAGGGTCGCTGCCGCAAACCCCTGCATTGATAAATGTTACGGGAATTTTTATATCATACTTTATCAGATTACGTTCAAGAAATTTCAGCCAGGTTGAATCTTTATCCGCACCATCACCTTCTGTGAACGAGTCTCCGAGCCCGATGATACGGTATTCATTGACTTTTTTAGTAACGAAGTGTTCAATATCGGATAACCCAAGGGAGTTTATCTTGCGATGAAAACAGTATTCTTTTGTTTGCAGATCATGATCATTTTGCCATATATGAAACCAGCTTTTTTCCTCTGGTTTATAATGAGATTCATAATAGTATTTGTACCGTTTTTCATGATAAGTACTTTTATAACCCGTAAGTATAAATATCATCTCGGTAATAATGAGGCACAAGGCAACAGTTGTAATGCTCAAACGAATATTCCTCATAGCACACCTGAGATTAAAAACCTTTTTCAACAACAACAGAATTACATATAAAAAGGCGGCGATACTAATAATCAAAAAGATCCCTGAAGTAATTAAATAATTATTGGTTTTGATATTATAAAAAACATGAAATAATAGCCCCAATATGATAAAACCAAATGTGATCATTTTCCAAACAAACTTCTTCTTAGGTTTTTTTGATATTAAATCAATAGGTCTTTTTTGATTTTCAATCATATTGAGTCGCGATATTTTTGTTAAAAAATGTTATCTGTATATGAGAAACGGTATCATTGTTTTTTAATCAAGTCCGTAAGATATTTGTTCTTTTTAAGGTATTTCAAAACTTCATCTGCAAAAAATTCATTCAGTTTTTCCCCGGGATGTCCGTTGATCGGGTTTATAAATAATTCCCCGCAGGGAATGTCTTTGAATTTTTCCTTATAAGCAGAATATAAATCTAAATATGTTATACCGGCATCATTCATTAATAAAGTGATCTTATTATTCCAGTTCACTCTAACTTCGTCAGCACTTAAGGGTGTCATTACAAAAAACAATTTAATACCATATTTTTGTTTTAAGGATGCAACCTTTCTCAGTAATTCAAGGTATTCCCTGAGATTCGTTTCGGTATATAGATTGCTGAGCCAGTCTGCCTGATCTGTTTGTGGCTCTTTCCCCATATAAGGATCATTTTCAACGAACCCGATTATTAAAAGGTCAACATTGTATTTATAACCACTTTGAACGAAAAAATCATATTCATCCTGGGTTGTCCATCCGCATAACCCCCAAGACAAAACTTCAATATTTTTATATTTACTGCAAAGTTTGTCTTCCAGTTTATGGCTCCATACCTTTTTATAATCAATCCCATCTCCCCAAATCCATGAATCGCCAAGGATAGCAATTCTATAAGTATTTTTTGGTTTTTCCTCCTGCCTTACCCTATCCGTAAACCAAAATGGGTTTTTGTCGGCAATTAAAGTATTGACCTTAAATATCGAGTCGCGGCTTGTTTTCCACTTTTTTATACTGTCGGGTGAAAATTCTTTAAAAGTATTAGAAGGACGCTCTTTATCCGTAATAATTTCTTTTTTAAGTTTACAGCCTGAATCCATAATGATCATTATAGCAATGACGATTACGCCAAAATATATTTTAAACCACATCCGATTTACTGAATTTTATTTTTAATTTGATTTGTTTAAAATGTCGTCGTATGTCATTTGCAATAATGAGTATATTATTTAGAAATGGTTGCATGTTTTTCTGCAAAAACAATTCACTGTTTTAACATCTGATCTTGCACTAAGAACAACAGCGCACTTGCCGGATCAAAATTATTTTTTTTCATAAACAATTAATTTTAAATGCTGAATTCAAAACGGAATGTAACTGATCAATGATTATTGTGAATCAAAAATAAAGATAAAAATTCATCCGGCGTTAAAAAGTTAATTTTTCAGGGGTGAATCATTGAGATGCACTCTAAACTTTCTTAAATCATTGCCGGCTATTTTAATAGAATGCCTTTTGGAATTATTTCCCGGGCTGTTTTTGGATATGGTTTATAGAATCAATAATCCCCATTCTTTTAAGATTCCACATAATTCCTTCAGCAAACAGGTCATAACCTTTAGAATTACAATGCCCGTCTATCTTCCAGTAATACGGGCTTCTATAACCCATTTTTTCTCCTTTAACAGTCCTGTTATATTCAAAGAGATCAATAACAGGTACTGTTTTTTCTCTCTTTAATTCTGATATCATCGGAAAATAAAGGGTCATCCTGTCGTCTACAAAAACAACAATCAACAAAAAATTGTTTTTTTTAGAAAGGTCGTAAAATTTATAAATACATTCATAAATGTCTTTCTTTGCATCAATAAGGTTTGCTTCAAATTCTTTCTGTGATAAAAGATTTCTGTAATGTAATCCATTATTAATAAAAAACCTGAAAATATAACTTGCAGCGTATATTTTTTCCCATGAAGGAGCTTCGCGAAATCTCATACCTTCCGGAGTAAACCGTTCAAAGCCTCCCCTGAAATTGTAAAATTCAAAATCAGATGAGCCGAGAGCCAACAAGACCAGATCAGGAGAATATTTCAATAACTTTTTTTCAAGAAGATTGTACTGAAAAAATGGGTCAGACGAAGATATGCCGGCATTAAAAACCGAAATATTTTTATTGGTGCTGCTTTTCTTAAGTTTTTTTTCGAGCAAATATGGCCATGTTGAATCCTGTGGAGCCCCGATACCTTCCGTAAAAGAATTTCCCAGGCAAACGATGCGGTATTCGCCATCAGGTTTTGCAATCGGTCGGTCCACATCTCTGAGCCCTTCATTGTTTGCCGTGATTTGATAAGCAAATTCTTTACGTTTATCAAGCATGCATGAATACCTGGGGCGAGCATATATATCAGGCAGGCCAGCATCGATATAAGAAGAGTTGACATTATAACCGGAAGAATAATACAGCCCGTTCTTTTCATTAAAGCTTTCATTCACACCCGTAATTCTAAGAAACGTTTCAACACAGAACCAGACGACACCTGTTATTAATACTGTTTTCTTAATGGCTCCGGTAGCTTTTTCAGAAACTTTAAAGATTTTTAAAATAATTTTTGTCATAAACCATAGCAATATCATGACAAACAAAATCAGTAAAACAGAAGTTATGTACGAAGCAATAGCAAATTTTAATAACAGAAAGCCGTAAAAAAGTCCGATAGCAATGATAATGGAAAAAACTATCGTTTTTATCCAGGGTAAGATTCGTTTAAATTTTGTTTTAAAATCTTCGTTTTTGAGGATGATCATTTTATGAATTGTGATCAAAAGTATTGAAGCACATAATAAAATAACCAAAAAGTATCTGAAAATACTGACATGAATGAGCAACTTTGATATTTTATTTAAAGTAAATTTGCTTCTTGTTTTTTCAGGAAGGGTAAAGTCTTGCTGATCATTGTGCTTTTTATTAAGTATCAACTCTTTTACCCGTATTTTATTTTTTTCTCCATTAAGGAATACATCGACAGAACTGATTTTATTTACAAGACTGTCCGGTATTTTTATTCCAATGTTCTTATGATAGAAATAGTGGTTATTCCAACCATTTATAGATTCCAGGCCATTTAGGTTTGTCTTGCGGTTGAGCGGTGAGATACTGTATAACTCAATGTTTTTTTTATCTGAAGAGGATATGCCGGAAAAATCAATACTTATGGGCTCATAAATATTAACATTCTTAATATAGAAAAAAAACAACACAGTTAATACCAACAGCACGCTAATAATTATCAAAAGTGCTATTTTCCTTTTTATAGTCATCTTCAAGATTTTATTTTATAAGTCCAGCCGCTAAATTATAAACACGAAAATAATTATTTAAATTATTCCCATCACTATTTTGTTCATTTTCCTATAATTGATGTGGGGTATGATTAAATATTTTTTATTGAGTTTAACAACCCCGGCAGCTTTTTTCTTTTGCGCTGACTTTGATACCAATGGCTCCGAACAACTTTAATAATTATTGATTTCCATCTAAATTGAGAAAACTATTATTTTCATATTTCCCACATCACACAGCAATTGTACCTGAAATCACTCTTCCCTCGCAATGATCCCCGTTGCACAAGCCAATCCTCCGGCACCATTAATAAGTTGTGTTAGTTCAAGCTCTGCAGCTATATGGATTCCGGCATTAATAAAAAGTTCCTTGGTTTCAGGGCATCCGGCTGTCATTATTATTTTGCGGGGCGATAAGGTAACAATGTTCATTGCTTGTCTGGTCCGCACCTCTGCATTTTCCGGTACATTTAACACTTGGTATTGCTGCTTTATTAAAAAGTCACTCACCTGTTTATCTGTGATCCCGCTTCGTACAAGTACCAGATCATGATCAACAAACTGGACGGTTCCGAGAATATGTTGTGTTTTTGTCTGAAATGAGGGAAGAGCGATACAATCAACATTCATTTTGGAAAGTTGATATTTTATCTGTTCATAGGCTTCTTTGTTTGTACGATTGCCAACACCAACAACCACCAGTTTTTTGTTAACCCACAAGGCATCAGCGCCTTCAAACCGCCCTCCACCCGATATTTTCATTAAGACAGGAATGTCATTATCTTTTAGGGTACGTTCAGCATAAAGAACCTCGCTTTTGCGCGAGCTATTTGCCATGTTGCCAATTATTGCGCCCTCCGGGGTCATAAATAAAAGATCGCGGCAATACATCATGTTATAAAGATACCACCGGTCATCACTCAATGGGGCTGAATCAATTTGTATTACTTTCACATCAAAACTTTCAAAAGTTTGAATGATAGTGTCAAATTCTGTTGAAATAACCGTATGGTCAATCTGTCTCAACTGATCTATTTTTGCCGGATCAGGATAGTTGTTTATCTCAATTCCCGGTTTATAGAGCAATACCGAAGAAAGCCTGCCGTATTCTGTATTCAGCCCGTATTTTTTCATAGCCAATCCTCCATATTTTCTTTGAGATAGCCGAGTTGCGAACTCATCTCAAGTATTTTGGGATCATTAAGTATCCTCAGAATAATATCTTTTCTTTTTTTCCAGCGGAAAAGTTGTGGCGGAAGAGTTGATTGTATTACCGGCAGTTTATCAAGATGAAGTTGGAAAATATCACTTTCCGGAATTCCCGCAAAGTCAAGTATCCTTTTGAATTCTTCCGTTCTTGAACTGATATTCCTGGCAATATTCTCAAAACGAAGCATGCTGAATTTCGTATGGTCATTAGAAAGATATTTCAGTATTTCACTATTTGCCGAATACCATTGAAAAGCGCAAACATCCACGAGGTCTTTATCAGCCACTGTCTGCCATCCTTCAGGAAGGTCAAAATTCCACCAATGGCTGCCACAAGGAAAAATGTCGCTGTATCCTTTAATAGAAAGCTTTTTCAGGTTAGAATTCTCGTTAAATATTGGCAGGAGGTTATGCGAGAAAAAACCACGGTGCAGCCAGCCGTCATAAATTCCGTTGGTAGTAGCGGCTGGATTGCGGACAAGATGAATGATACGGATATCAGCATCCGGGAATATCTTTTCAATAAGATTCATCCTGTAACTGTCGACAGTCGATTTCAGCAAAAGTATCTTATCTTGAAGATCATTCGGATCGGCTTTTATTCCGGGTGTCTGAAGAATGAATGGAGGCTCTTCAATGTTGAAATAATCATTCGGCGGCCCCGAAGGAATGTCTAAAAACGGAAAATGCAGGGCAACCTTTTCGGTGCTGATATCATAATAAAAAGGATTGATTTTTGGATAAACCGAACAGACCTCCTCAAGTAAGCTGAGATAAAATTCATCGGTGGCAAAATATACATTGCTCTTGGGGTATCTTTCAAAGGTTTTGTAAATAACAGACTTCAGGGTGGGAATCTCAAAATCAACATCTGTCCACTGAAGCAAAAAACGAAGGGTCAAATAATCTGAATAATCTTCAATGTCAATATCTCTGGTTAAAGAACCATGATCTGATTTATATAGATCTGAAAAAAAATCACGTGAAAGTTTTTCATAATCTATCACTTTGTCAATGAGAGTTTCCGGGATTTTATCTGATTCAAACAGATTAAAAACATCTAAGGAGGTGTTGAGCTTGTAAAAAGGGGCTGCTTCGCCTGTAAGAGAATAAACCTGGGGCAGTTTTCGTAAAATAGCATATAAAAGGCTTGAACCCGAGCGTGATGATGAATTAATGATCACCACCCGTTTTACATCACGCAACGATCTCTGAAATAAAGGATTATTTTGATATTTCAGAAGGATACATTCCCTGAGTTTTTTTATTTTTTCAACTGTCTGGTTTATCTGCTGCATGATGGCCAGGTGTTTTCTCAACTTTTTTGCTTATTTACTATCTTTTATGTGCCGTGATAAATAGTAAAGTTTGATTGCCAAATCTGAAAGTCAATTTACAAATTTTAAAACTGTATAATCCTGTTCCACTAAAATTTTCTGACAATTTTTATATATCTCATGAACCATATTTTTTTTAGTCGTAATATACTATTCTTGTCTTTAAACAGGTGTATCGTTTCCGCTTTCAAAAATAAGAATTTTTCAGTTAACCAGTAATTCAGTCTGGGCTTCATATACTTTGCGTGTAATTTCTCCAGGTCGTTTTTCTCATATGTTAATTTATATCCCAATGAGCAAAGTTCGTTGAACGAAATCGCCTCAAATAGTTTTAATTCTTTCTTTGACAAATTTTTAATAAACTTTTCTTTATTGCCGGCAATTACCGGTTTTGAAGTGTTTTTCCAAGAAATGCTCAGGCTTCCTGACTTTTTTGCTTCAACGGAATTGTGATATTCAAGCATTTTTTCTTCAAAAACTTCTCCCAGAAATACGCAGGTTTTCTTTATAACACCGGTAGTGTCGCAGATCAGGTCTTCATATTTCATCAGCATTATTTGTTCCTGAGGAAGTTTGTTTAACCACAACAGTCCTAATTGCTGTTCTCTGCGCCAGAGCTGAGCAGTATAATAAATATGGTAATGATTGAAAATGGAAGATTTTGCCGAAACAGCTACATCGCGTCCGTCGCGCACAAGGTAAATGAAACGTGCATCAGGATAATATTTCAGAATTTCAGCAACATGCTCAATCATGAACGTACTTTTACAAACCCATCTTTCTTTTCCTGTGTGTCTGAGATACTGATTGTAAATTTCAAAATAAATATTGATAAGGTTCCTGTACTTTACACTATTAAAAACATTATCCCTGTCAGGTTTAACTTCCCAGGGATATGGATGCAGTTCTACTATCCGGCAAACATCATGAATTAATTTTCTAAAATTCTTGTCATTATTGAGGTTCCTATAAATTTTTTCAATAGGATGAAAGAATTTCATGATATGCGGAGGGTGAGGAACTGCAATAGCGCTATGTGAATTAAGAATAAGCCGGAGAAGGTTGGTTCCGGAACGTTCGGTGCCTATTATAAAAATGGGGTCTTTCAAAATTAAAACCTTATTTTTTTGCTTTAGCGATTACAAGCAGCATGGAATCAAGAATATCGTTTTTAAGGAATCTTATATGGTGTATCTTTCTGAATTTATTGTTTGATGACCTGTACAAATTTTTTATCTCTTCCATTCTTTCAGGAGCAATGGCGCCATTGTCAATCCATTTATTCACCGACTCTTCAGTTATGTATTTAATATCTTCAACTTCCCGGAACCCCTGTTTTTTTAATGCATCAGAAATATCATCAGGCATAAGAAAATTTCTTCTGGCCGGGTTGCGAAGTTTCTGTATTTGAAACGTAAGGTCTTTGTCGATTTTATTGTATGCTGTAAGATGGCACAAAACTGTGATCCCGCCGGGTTTAAGAATCCTGTGAATTTCAGGGATTGCTTTATCAAGTTCGGCAAACTGAAGCCCCTGCCGACAAACACACACATCGAAAGAGCCGTCTTGAAAAGGCATTTTTTCAACAGGGCCAAAAACAATCTCGTCCATGTGTTTTTTTGCATATTTGGTCATATCGCGGTTAATATCAAGTCCTGTTATCTTTTTTACCTTTCCAAAAAACTCATGGGCTATTAATCCTGTACCTGTTGCAATATCCAGAACCAACGAATTTTCATTGGTTTCTGCAAGTTCAAATATCTTGTGAATTAATTTCTGGTCTTCCACCCAATTAGATGAATGGTTGTATTTTTTAGCCCTCTTTGTAAAATGAACATCAGCTTTTTCCATTTTCAAGTGTTTATTAATAAATTTGAAAATTGTCTGTATACAAAAATACAAATGTAAAAAAATTAACCTTTTGCCTAATTATAATTTGTTCGATAATTATTACCTTTACACTTTTATTTTATTAAACTCTAATTGAAAATGAGCCTGACCAACCCTAAGTATTTTATCAGCAAAGAAACGGATAGCTTTGAGGAAAAGTTGAGGTATTATGCCTATTCCGAAAATATTACAAAGAAACCTTTTACTATTGCGTACATTATTCCTCCTTCGCCACAACAGCCCACACCGGGACGAGAATTCCTGATAACCGGGCCTTTTGAAGGTTTCACATATATTGTCACATTGACAAAAAAGATGGGGTTCAATATGAATGTCATTGACTGCCGGCTTAAGGATAACCCCGTAAAATACACATTGGATCGCCTGAATGATGCCGACCTTATTGGAATTTCAACTTTTGCTGACTCCTTTGTATTTGTTGAAGCCCTGAGTAAAATGATCAAAACAAAGTGGCCTGAAAAGCTTATTATGCTTGGCGGGCCATTGGTAACAAGCCTTCCGGATATATTGCTGCTTAATACGAATGCTGATTTTGCTGTAATAGGTGAGGCGGAACTCACAATTATAGAGTTTTATGAAAAGTTTCTCCTCGAAAAAAACAGGGACTTTATTGGAATCAAAGGAATTGTTTACAAAAAAGACGGCAAAATAATTCATAATGAAAACCGTCCGCAGATAAAAGACCTGGATAACCTTCCCCTGCTGGACTACACGATTTGGCCGAATTATGAAGACATCGTTAAGAACGGGCAAATTCTGATCTCATCAACACGCGGTTGCCCTCATAATTGTTCGTTTTGCTTCAAGACAATCCCGATGTTGCGGATAAAAAGCATTGAACGTTTTGAGGAAGAAGTGGATTACCTGAAAAAAACAACAAATTTTAATTACACCTGGCTGAACGACCTGAACTTCAATGTTTACGAAGACCGCGCCATTGCTATTTGTGACATACTTCATAAAAACAATATACAATACCATGTTTTTGCCCGGGTACGAAACGTACACAAGCCCCTGATGGAAAAACTGAAAGAAACCGGGTGTCTTGGCATCTGGTTCGGATTAGAATCTTACGAACAGGAAATTCTTGACATCAACAGAAAAGCTTCCACTATCGAGGAAATAAACAATGCAGTGACCATAGCAGGAGATGCCGGCCTTGCAGTCAGAGGGCTTTTTATTGTTGGCTTATATGGCGAAACGGAAGCTTCTTTAGAAAAGATGCTGGAATTTATAAAGAAAGAAACCTTTCTCCCTCTTGTAAAATACCTTGTTCCATTTCCCGGCACAAGTATCTATTACCATGCACTGGAAACCGGAAAGATCAAAGACCCTGTAGATTTTTTGAAATTCATGTCAAAACGAAAGATCGGGGATACCGATGATGATCTGATTAATGTTACAGATTTAGAAGAGAACCTAATCAGAAACTTTTACCACGAGATATGGAAAATCACAAGAGAGCGAGAGAAAAACCCTATTTATTACCAATAAATTAAGAATCTCTTTCGCTGATAACTTTAATAGTAAGCTTAGAATATTTCGACAACGACATACAAACTTCCAACGAATGATACACCGATCAAATGTCCAGAAGCAATTTGCCACAAGAGCTAAAACTTACGATAAATCCGCAAACTGGATTACAAGTCCTGAATTAATAGCCGCACATTTACAATTGGCAGGCAAGCCTCATGGAAAAGGGATTGAACTATGCTGCGGTACAGGCGTGAACGGAAAAGCGCTGACGGCAGCCGGCTGGGATATAACCGGCCTTGATCTCACAATGGAAATGCTTGATGAGGTGAATAATATTTTCCCGGTGATACAGGGCGATATCACCTCTATTCCTTTTGAGGACAATACTTTTGACTTTGCTATTCTCCGTCAGGCGCTTTTTTTATTCGATACGATATCCGGATTAAAAGAAATCAGAAGGATACTCAAGCAGGGCGGAACCTTTATTATCAGCCAGACCGTTCCTTTTTCACAGGCAGATGAACCCTGGCTTAAGCATATACATGAAGTAAAACAAGCACAATTACTGAATTTCTATACAGCGGATGACATCAAACAAATGTTGCTCAGTACAGGGTTTAATATCAAAGAAATGAAGTTTCTTCCGGTAAGGGAATCAATCACCCACTGGATGAATCATGCCCCGGAGCAAAAGGAAGAGATGAAACAGAAAATATGCGAACTTGTGGCCAACGCACCTGAAGAGTATAAAAAAGTCCGTAATGTGAAAGTTATCAATGGTGAAGTTTTTGAAGACTGGAATTGGGTAATTTTTAAAGCAGGATAAAACAATGGATAAGAGTACAACTTTTAAACGCCTGTTAAATTTACCTCTTCCACATGAAGCCCGGCAAACTAGTGAAAAGAGCTTTGCATTGGTAGTTCCTCCTTCTCCATTTGTTGTGCCCGTCGGATGGGAATGGACTCATACAGCCCCTTTTGAAGGACCTTCTGTAATTGCTTCTGTTATAAAAGGGCTTGGCTATGGTTTTAAACTGATCGATCAACGCGAAGATTTTAATGCAGAAAATATCAGAGGTAAAATCAAAGGATTTCAATATATAGGAATAGCTACTTATGAAGACAGTTTTCCTTATCAGAAACGCATCATTGAAATAATAAAAGAAGAAAACCCGGATGCTTTTGTCATTCTTGGCGGGCCATTGGTGACCAGTGCCCCTGAACTACTGATGAAAAATACAAAAGCTGATTTTGCCGTGGTCGGAGAAGGCGAACTTACTGTTATTGAATTGTTAGACTATTTGTCTTCCCCCGGAGAAGCGCTGCAGTTAAATGAAATAATGGGACTTTCATGGAAAGATAATAAAGGGAATGTCCGTCTGAACAAGCCCCGTGAACAAATGAAAGATCTTGATGCTGTTCCCGTTCAGGATCTTTCAGTTTGGGATAGATTCGAGGGGAAAGACATACCTGAAATATATTTAAGTACTACGCGCGGATGCCCGCACGCCTGTTCTTTCTGTTACAGGGCAATGCCTAAATACAGAGAAAAACCTGTTGAAAACGTCAGAAAAGAAATTGAGTATCTGAAAAAATACAATTTCAAACATGCATGGATAAACGATCTTACCTTTAACGCAGATGACGATCGTACCCACCGCTTGCTCGACGAGGCATTCAACGCTTACAAATTCAGTTGGAACAGTTTTAACCGAGTTACCAATGTTAACCTTGATGTGTTAAAAAAAATGAAAGCCTGTGGCTGCGATATTATTCTTTACGGCTTCGAAGCTATATCACAGGAGATTCTGAATTCTTACCGGAAAGGGATAACACAAAACGATATGATAAACGCCATTATGCTTACACGCGAGGCGGGCATAAAGGTTGGCGGGCTTTTTATTATCGGGGCGCCGGAAGAAACAAAGGAATCGCTGGAGTTTATCATCAAATTCTCCAGGGAATTTAAAGAAGTGACAAGGGTTAAGTATTTGTCGGCGCTTCCGGGCACACCACTATATTTCGAAGCGATCAAAGATGGTTATATCAAAGATGAACTGGAACATCTTGACTGGCTTTCAAGAGAACAGTCTGTCGAAGAAGATATTGAAGAAAAAGGTTTTCTTTTCATGGCGCACAATATTACAAAAGCAGAACTCAGAGACGCGTATCGTGTAATTAACGGACGCATAGAAGTAAGACCATATAGGTATTGGGAAGATAAAAACACTTATCTCGATAATCCTGAGAAATTCCAGAAAAGGAAGAATTAAATTTTGGTTTAAGACTTATGATTAATTTGCTCGATAATTGAATAATATCAATAAAAAATAAAATCCCGGCAAAATGAAACCTTTATTACTACATAAAAAAAATCTTTTAAAATTCATTTTTATCATTCCTGCATTTTTTATTTCATTTCATAGCTTTTCTCAAAATTCCGATACAATTAGGACGTCTAATCATATTAAATTATACTGGTTCATACCCGATGGGGTCAGGGCAGAGCCTGATCTTTTCAAGGTTTATGAATGGGCAAAAGAAGGAAAACTTCCCAACATTGCAAAGATGATGAAGCAAGGTTCATATGGCTATTCCCTTCCGGTGTTTCCCTCACATACACCGGTAAACTTTGCCACATTACTTACAGGCAGCTATCCAAAGACTCATGGGGTTGCTGATGGGCCTATGCATGTTGAAGGCTATCCATTGAGCTCTATTTCGGCTCCCGGGTTTCGGTCTTTATCACGCAGAGTACCGGCTGCCTGGTCCATCCTGGAGAAAGCAGGGAAAAAGGTCATGGTTATCACTACTCCGGGATCTACCCCCCCGGAAATTGAAGATGGTTATGTTTTACGTGGCCGATGGGGCGGTTGGGGAGCAGATGTGCAGGCTGTAAACTTTGAAAAAAAATTAAGCGGAGACAAACTGGTTAAACCGGGCAATGAAAACAAACTGTTCAATGTCGGGGCCGAACTCACAAAGTATATTGACCTGAAAGCTGCAACAGGCTGGTCAAATCCGGCTAAGTCATACAGCCCTGCCCTGGAAACACAATTGACAAGCTGGGGCAGCACCGTTTACTGTTATGTATACGACAAATCCGATGATCACAAAATAAACTACAACAGCATTATTTTTTCTGCAGATAAAAAAAATATGCTTACCGAACTTACACAGGGTGAATGGAGCGGTTGGTACAAAGTAAAATTCAATATCAATGGTAAATCTTTTGAATCTTCCTGCAAAATAAGGGTCATCATTCTTTCTGATGATGGTTTTTTCCGCATCCGCATCTTTTACAATAACCTGAACGAATTAATATGTATCCCTGAATCCATTGCCGAAGACATCAATAAAAATGTCGGGCCGATGATGGCTTTTGTGGATAACTTTCCTCCCCAGCTTATTTATTATCCCGAAGATAAAAAAGTCTTCCTTGAAGAGATGAATATGTCGTTCGACTGGAACACTAAATTGGTCCCTTACATTGAACAGAAATACAAACCTGATGTAGTGATACATGACTGTTATAATCCCAATCAGATGCTTACCAGCCGGTGGTGGATGGGGTTTGTTGACACAAAAAGTTCAAGGTATCATGATGTCTTGGAAACAGAAAGAGCCATACTTTGGGATGAAGTCCTGTCAATGTATAAACGCCTCGACAGCATCATGGGCGAGGTGATGAAGAATGCTGATGACAGCACAATAATTGTTTTCAGCAGCGATCATGGTATTTGCGTGAGAAACAAATCTGTCATGCTTAATAATCTTTTAGCAAAGAACGGATATTTGAAATATACAATCAATGACTCTACGGGTGTTGCAACTGTGGACTGGAAAAACACCCAAGCCATATTTCTGCAAATGATTGGAATATATATCAATCCAAACGGGCTTGATGGCAACTGGAAACGGGCATCGGGAACGGAATATGAAGCACTTCGAAATGACATCACAAAGCTCTTGTTAAACCTCAAAGACGATAATGGTGTGCATCCTGTAAACTCTGTCACCAACTGGGAAGATGTCGAAAACAAGCTGAATTTACCCGAAGACAGGGTGGGTGACCTGATCATTTCTAACACTCCCGGCTATGGGTGGTCAGAAACTATGTCCACAGATAATAAGTTCTTCGATGTGCCTCTTATTAGCGGGTACAAACAAGGGCTGCTACCCGAATCAACAAATAGTTTATGGACTCCATTCATTATTATGGGCCCGGGAGTTAAAAAAGGATATCAATTAGAAAAGAACATTTGTAATACAGACCAGTTGCCAACAATCCTTAAGTTAATGGGTGTTGATATTCCTTCATATATGGATGGACGGATAATTGAGGAAATTATTGTCAAATAAATCATTGGTCATGAAAATCAGGGACATTATAAAATTTCTTATAATTTTACCCCTATTCTTATCGTCACTTGTTTCTTTTTCTCAAAATAGGTCTATACTGCAGAAACATAAAAAAACAAAGGTTAGTGATGGATATATTTTATGGACGAGCCTATCTAAATGCCAGCTAATTGATAGAAAAGATAATCCTCTATTTAATTTCCCTGGAAATCTCGTCTCATTTTATAATAGTAAAGAAATGATCGCTTCTCATATTGATGGTAATATTGTTACATTTAATAAAAACTTGGATGTACAATGGAAAGTTCCTGTTAATTTGCATCATGAGCTTTATATCACCCCTAGTGATAATATAATGGTTCTTGCAACTGAAAATCATGAAATAAATAATGTTAAAATAAGATTGGACGTTATTGTATGCTTTGATTCAACAGGAAAAAAAATATTTAGATGGTCGGTTTTCGAAAATCGCAGGTATCTTATGAATTTATTGATGAAGGACACCAGTGTCTTTCACTATAAGATAAAAGGCTCAAATGATCCGGATAGTGTTCTTTTTGAAATGGCCCCGAAGTTGTTTATTTTACCTTGGGAATCCAGTCTTCATGAATTATTTCATATGAATGCGATACAGGTAATCCCAGAGAACGAGTCAGAAGAAAAGGACAGCATTTTCAGGAAGGGTAATATTTTACTCAGTTTTTGTAATAATAATAAATTTCTTGATAGTTTTGTTGCTATTGTTGACCCTATACAATATAAAATACTCTGGTATTATGTTCCTAAAGGAAAAAATCCCATACACACCCCTGTTATGATGCCAAATGGCCATATCTTGGTTTATTTGAATTCTTATAAAGGAAACTCCTCTTCAATTATTGAAATCAACCCTATTAATAAAGAGATTGTTTGGGAATATACAGAAACGTTTTCCAAAGCCTGGTCTTGTGGTAGTTATGGATCCTGTCAGCGATTGCCAAACGGGAACACATTAATTTCAAATAATTTGGGATATATTTATGAAATTACTCATGAAAAAAAAATTGTATGGAAGTGGTTTAACATTGAAAAAAATGAGAATGTTTATAGGGCATATTGGTATCCAAAAGGAAAACTAGACTGGCTTGTTAATGAAAAGTAATATTGTGCAAATCAGATTTATTTTTAGTACTGTTATATCGTTATGCTTGTTCTTTTCTTCCGTCTGTTCTTTTTCGCAAACCAATGCTCCGCTAGTACAAATATATGACAGTACGAAAGTTAGCGATGGTTATATATACTGGACAGATTATAAAACGTGTCATATCATGGACAACAAGGGAAAGGTGCTTTTCAATTTCTCTGGCAACCTAATATCATTTTTTTATAATAAAGAAGCAATAGTTGCTCAAATTGACAAAAAACTTGTTGCATATACTAAAGACCTTGATGTTTTATGGAAATATCCCACATTTTCTCATCACGAAATGACAGTTACTCCAGATGATAATGTTTTACTGCTTTCTTATGGACACAATAAGATAAATCATACAATTATTTTATTTGATTATATTTTATGCTTTAATTCAAGCGGAAAGCTATTGTACAAATGGAGCACATTTGACCATAGGCAGGAATTACTGAGTTTCATGATGAAGGATGAAGATATTTTTCGATATAATAAAAGAGGATTGACAGATCCCGATAGTTTACTTTTTAAAATGGCACCGGATCTACAAATATCTGGTATGGAGCCAAATACTAACAACCGTGAGTTCTTCCATATGAATGCCATAAAAGTGATAGGGGAAAACGCATCAGAGAATAAAGATCCTATTTTCAGTAAAGGAAATATCATCCTCAGTTTTTGTAATTATAACGACTCGCTATCAAGTTTTCTTGCAATTGTTGACCCGGTAAACTACAAGATACTCTGGCATTATGTAATGAAAAACGGAAAACAAATGCACACTCCTTCTATGTTGCCCAATGGTAATATACTTGTATATGTAAACGCGAACTCCCCGGCCGACTCTTCATCAATTATAGAAATAAATCCACTTACCAAAAAAATTGTTTGGTGCTATTCAGAGAAATTTCCCAATCCTGAGAGACGCTTTATAAAAGGCTCCTGTCAGCGGTTGCCGAACGGTAACACATTTATATCAAATAACAACGGATATATATACGAAGTGACAGCTGATAAAATAATCGTAAGACAATGGTTAATCAGCGGCGAAAAGGCTTTGTACAGAGCATTTCTTTATCCCAGGGAAAAATTAGAATGGCTTTTAAATGATGAATAATATTTACATTACAGTCCAGTTAACAACAATTCCCAATTTGATGGTTATTGTTATTCTTTCATACATAATACGAATCGTTGGTTTAGCGTTTGCAGTGAGTTTGTCGAACTGCAGCCGAAAACAATCGTACGGGAACCCCAGCCGCCATTCGTTAAGATATTGATTTTCAACCACCTTTTGCGGTTGGGGCCGTTGGAAATTACCGGTGGCTGAGGTTCTCAAACCTAAATTAACCACAAATTGTTAATAACTATTTAAAAAGATATTGCGTAAATACATGATAATGATTAATTTTGTGTTTTAAAAATAGTTATTAAAACATGGTACTATGTCATACATTATAGAACAAAAGATTAAGGGGAATATCTATCTTTACAGAGTTGAAGCATATTGGGATAAGGACAAACAGCAACCCCGCCAGCACAGAACATATATTGGCCCTAAGGATAAGAAAACGAAAATGCCTGTCAGAAAGATGAAGGGGGCGCAAATAGTAAGCAAATCCTATGGAAATATTTTCTTCTTGCGCTATTTGGCAAAAGAGCTTGGCTTATATCAAATATTAAAAACGGTTTTCCCGGATACGTTTGAACAAATATTAGCACTTACTTTTTATGAAATTACAGAAGCATCACCTATGTATCTTTTTGAGTATTGGCAGCAAGACTCATTTTTGCCCGAAATAAAGGCAATGGATTCTTATGCCTGTTCATCATTATGTGAAGACATTGGTAAGCTTGAAGCCTTGCGTTTAGAGTTTTTAAAACAATGGACAACAAATGTTAAGCCTGTAGATGCTGTGTATTATGACATTACATCAATTTCAAGCTATTCTACTAACATTAATTTTGTAGAATGGGGTTATAATAGAGATAATGAAAATCTACCGCAAATAAATATGGGCGTAATATGTAATCAACAAAATGGAATGCCTCTTTATTATAATGTTTTTCCTGGCAGTATTGTAGATGTAACCACCTTACGTAACAATCTGCATTTTCTTCAGGCATTCGGACTTACTAATATCCTTATAATTATGGATAGAGGTTTTTTTAGTACATCGAACGTAACAGAAATGAACCATCCAGATAATAAAATAAGTTTTATCCAACCATTGCCATTAAGCCTTAAGAAAGTAAGAGAGTTAGTAAGTCAATCAAAAAAAACAATCTCTAATCCTGAAAACGCTTTTCAATACAATGAGGAGATTTTACACAGCAAACCTGTTAAAATCGCCATAGGTGAAAGTTCATTTGATGGACATTTATACTTTAATGAAAAAGCAGAATTGGATCAAAAACAAAATTTTTTATCGGCATTGCTTAAAATAGAAACAGGAATAAAAGAACAAAAATTTGTGTCTCAAAAACAGGCGGATAAATATATTGAATCATCTGTTTTAATGAAGTATCAAGCTTATTACAAATGGAACTCCAAAACAAAAATAATTGAAAAAAATATAAATGCTATTAATCAATATTTTTCTCATCTTGGTTGTTATTTAATGATCACAAATAAGGATACAGAAATTGATAGGATAGAAATGTTAAACTACTATAGAAATAAAGATCGGGTTGAAAAATTATTTGATCTTGTAAAAAATGAAATGGATGGAAGCAGGCTCAGGGCCCACAATGATTTTACAAATCATGGAAGATTATTTATTCGATTTTTAGCACTTATCCTTGCTTCGCATATTAATAAAGTTATGAGTGACAAAAAATTATTCAAAACTTTTTCAATGAAAGAAATGTTGATTGATTTGAAAAAAATAAAACACATCCAACTTTTTAACTCAACCCCTTTTGTTTCTGAGGTTTCAAAAAAACATAAAAAGATTTTTGAGGCGTTCAATATCCCTGTAGAAAAATTACATAGTTATTAACTAAAAAAATCATTTTAGGCTCAAAGACACTGTTCACTAAAGCCACAGCCTGTTTTTTAGTGATAGGATGACTGCCTTCAGCGGCAGGTCGGCGCGCTCCGCAGGAGCACCTGCGGAATAGCCATTATATTACTTGTCAACACCTTCTCGAACACTGTGTTTTCTGACTTTGCGCTCTTAGCGGTAGCGGTAGAAAATTAAATGCGAAGAATGCATGTAATTAGCAACTTTGCAGTGTCAAATTTTCGCAAACAAAAAGTGCCAGTGTA